>WFRY01000294.1 GCA_015486315.1 Desulfobulbaceae bacterium | reverse complement strand
AGGTAAGCCACGACTCCGATATGGAGCACATCTGAACAGTTACAGGCCACAGGTTATGCCAACATTGTGCTGATACCTGAATAGTTACGAACAAATTATCGTAACTGGTCACAGGATTTGTAACTATGTGTTTTCATCTAACTTAAACCTGTAAGTGATCAGGGGTGCCGTAGATTCGTGCAGGCGCGACTGTCCGCTATAGGCCCTCTATGCGGCCAGTCGCGACCGTGCGAAGATGCGGTGCCCCTGATCACTTACAAATTATCAGGCTTCCTCCGCTGTCAGCGCCACAAAATAAATGCCAGTATGACAAGCAGCGAAATCCATATGATCAGGGACCGGCGTTTTGCCCTGCCGGCCCTGGATTTTTCCCACCAGGTCGCCGGCCGGATACCCTGCAGACTGAAGGTTACAATACCGGCCAGGTTGACACAGATAACATTGGCAGCGGCAAGTTCAAGGGCCTTGAATCCCAGAAAGGGCATACTGCTGCCGAACAAAAGGCCTGCCGTCACAATGGGCGGCATCAGGGCAACGGCAACCATAACCCCGATGAGCGAAAGTTGTCCGCCGCTGGTAAAGGCAAGAACTCCTGCCGCACCCGAGGCCAGGGCGAGAACAAGATCGGTCCAGTGCAGGTTGGTCCTGGCGGCAAGGGCCGGATTTTCCGGAAGCACAGGATAAACAAGACCAATGAAAATCCCAATGGCCAGGGCCAGCACCAACCCGACAAAGGCTGCTTTCAGAGACTTGAGTGCCAGCCCGGAATCCCCGAGGGTACTGGCAAGGGCAAGGCCAACATTGGGAATAAGCAGCGGGGCCATAACCATGGCACCGATAATGATAGCCATATCATTGCGAACCAGACCAATTGCCGCAATAACGGCAGACAGGAAGACCATTAACAGATAGGTTGAAGAGACACCGGTATTGGCAATAATATCATTGTACAACTCATGCCTGCTTATCCGATCCGCCTTTTTCTCTTCTTGTTCTTCGTCTGCCGGGGCTGCATCCTCTTTTTCTTTTTTACGGGGAATGGAAGCCTCAACAATAAGGAGTAATGCCGAAGCATCAGGCAGCCCTTCCAGGTAGGGTTCAAGAATATCCAGGACCGTTTCCACGTCATCCCTGTTCAGCAATATCCTGATCCGGGCCTGTTTTTCACCAACGGAATCACGCCAGTATCCGCATAAAGTCTGTTCATGCAGCAGTTCCGGGATATCGTCGCCCTTGCCCTCAGGCAGGACTATTTCAATCAGTCGCTGTTCCATATTCTTGTTGTCCGCAAAGCGATCATGATAATCTGCGAATAATGTAACTATTCAGGTGGGTGCAGGAAACTTGCAAAACCACCGTCCTGTAACTGTTCAGGAGGGCCTTAGATTCGGAGTCTTCGCTTACCTGTTCATTTAAAAGACTGTGAAGCGTACTTGTGCAGGCTTAAATGGGCGAATATAAGGTGCTCCTGAATAGTTACCGAATAATAAAATTAAAACCTTTCCATTGTCGAAGCTAATCAACTATTATTTAAGGGGGATTACCATATTTTTTTCTGATTGCGTACAAAGCTCAACCATATTCTATTTCCAACTCATTATGATACTCTGGCTGGAGACCTTTTCGCCTGTGCAGCAGGCCCTGCTGGCGACTTTTTTCACCTGGTTTGTTACTGCACTCGGAGCCGGGCTGGTCTTTTTCTTTAAGAACATCAGCCGCAGGGCAATGGATGGCATGCTCGGCTGCGCTGCCGGGGTCATGATTGCGGCAAGTTACTGGTCACTGCTGGCTCCGGCAATTGCCATGGTGGAACAGCACGGCGGGATTGCCTGGCTCCCTCCCCTGATCGGATTTTTAAGCGGTGGTATTTTTCTCTGGGTTGCCGACAAAACTCTGCCCCATCTTCATCCCGGATTCCCGGTCTCCGAGGCCGAAGGTATTAAAACCGGCTGGCAGCGCAGTGTACTGCTGGTACTGGCGATTACCCTGCATAATATTCCGGAAGGCCTTGCCGTGGGGGTGGCTTTCGGTGCGGCAGCAGCAGGGCATCCGGAGGCGACACTCGGTATGGCCGTTGCCCTGGCCCTGGGGATCGGTATCCAGAATTTCCCGGAAGGTGCTGCGGTGTCGGTACCACTTCGCAGAGAGGGGATGTCAAGGCGCAAAAGCTTCTGGTACGGACAGCTTTCCGGCGCTGTTGAACCGGTTGCCGGTGTAATCGGTGCGGCTGCCGTTCTTGTCATGCAGCCTCTGCTCCCCTATGCCCTGTCTTTTGCTGCCGGAGCAATGATCTATGTTGTAGCGGAAGAACTTATCCCGGAATCGCAGGCGGAAAAGCACTCGGATGTGGCCACCATCGGTTTAATGATCGGTTTTGCCATCATGATGACCCTGGATGTTGCCCTGGGATAAAAATCAATCGCTGCTCACCACTAAAACGCGTAACTTCTCAATAAGTGCTGGCATAAAGCTTGGATCCCCGACAACTACATTCGGGGATGACGATCTGAATTGCCTGCAATTCCGTCATTCCGGCAGGTTGTTGGCCGGAGATAGCATAGACTTCGATCCATAAAATTAGATACAGCAATTTACCATCAGTTTTTGAGAAGTTACTAAAACGCAACAAATATGTAAAACAGACCTCGTAAAAACTGAGTGT
>WFRY01000293.1 GCA_015486315.1 Desulfobulbaceae bacterium | reverse complement strand
CCCACGGTGTTGGACAGATTTATCCAACAGGCCATCTCTCAGGTACTGGGACAAATATGGGAACCCTTCTTTTCTGAATACAGTTATGGATTCAGACCTGGCAGAACTGCCCATCAGGCGGTAATGCAGGGGAAGGACTATATGGTTGATGGCTATACCTATGTCGTTGATATGGATTTATCCAAATTTTTCGATCGGGTAAATCATGACCGACTCATGAGCCGACTGGCGGAACGTATCAGGGATAAACGGGTACTCAAATTGATACGCGGATACCTGAGATGCGGAGTAATGATTGAAGGAATCGCGGTTCCCTCCGCAGAGGGAACTCCTCAGGGCGGGCCTCTTTCACCCTTATTGTCCAACATCGTTCTTGATGAACTGGACAAGGAGTTGGAAAAGAGAGGTCACCGGTTCGTCCGCTACGCGGACGACTTCATGATCTACTGTAAAAGCCTGAAAGCTGCCGAACGGGTAAAAGAGAGCATCACGAGGTTTCTGGAAAGGAAACTCAAGCTCAAGGTCAATCAGGACAAAAGTGCTGTCAGCAGACCGTGGTTACGCAAATTCCTTGGATTTACCTGTTTTCAGATGTTTGGGCAATCCAAGGTACGCATCCATACGAAGAGTCTCAAACGCTTCAAGGATAAAGTCAGGCAACTGACCAGCCGCAGTCGTGGCAAAAGCCTGAAGCAGGTTATCGAGGAACTGAACCGCTATCTTATTGGATGGTGGGGATACTTTCGTTTGACGGAAGCAAAATCCTTCCTCAAGGGGCTGAAAATATGGATAACACGCAGACTGCGGAGTCTTGTTTGGAAACAATGGAAGACTCCGAAAACCAGGGTCGCCAACCTGAAGAAACCTGGAATTTCTCACCATGATGCCATGCTCTGCGGCAATGCCCGTAAGAAGTACTGGCATATGAGTAAAATCAAGTGGGTTGCCATTGCCATGCCTGAAAGATTCTTCACCGATAGAGGACTCTGCTTTCCGGGATATTGATCTCCTGATCAGCCGAACCGCCCTGGTACGTGATCCGTATGCCGGGTGGTGTGGGAGGGCTCCTCAGTAATGGGGAGTCCTATCCCGATTGGCCTTTTTTTCTTATTGTTCCGGATGGTTCATTGAATTTTGTGCGGCATGTGACAAGAATGATGATCTTGACATACCTCTCTTTTGGGCAGTGACATCAATTTTATGCAATATGTCTTCTGGAAGTGTGATGTTGACCCGAACTGTTTTTGTCTTTATGTCTGGAATCGGTACTACAAGAAAGGCTACAGCATCTAAATAGTCAGGATCTGCAACAATATCATCTAATTTGGAAGGATTTGGAATTTTCTCACCAAATTCTTTCATGGTTTTTATGTGGCCAGATAAAGCCTCAATTGATAAATTTTTCACCTTATCAATTGATTTGCCGGCTGTAATACATCCTGGAAAATCAGGAAAAGATACCCCATATTCACTTGAGGAGTCTTTATGCACTACTGCAATATAACTGGACATAATATATAGCCTCTTACCTTAGCTTAATACCTGCTTGTTTTTCTATGCTTTTTAAGGTGCCGATTGGTAAATCTTTTTTCGGATGCGGGACAGTAACTATTCCCGACTTTGAGGGGTGGTGAAAATGCCAATGGTCACCGGTGGTTCTAATGTGAACCCAACCAGCTTTTTTGATAAATTTAATGACCTTCCGACTGTCCATGTGTGTATAATTACACACTCATGCCTTTGGATCAACTTTATATTTTATAATTTCACTTTGAATGAAGATTTACATAGGATTAAAGCAGGAAAATCAAATAGATACAAATATTATTTTTCAGTGGCTAACGATTGAGTTAAGCTGCAAAAACAGGTCGTAGCACAGAACTCCGCAACAGCTCATATTTGGTTCGGAGTTCAAATATTCAAGCTATCTCTATACTGTTTTTGTCAGCTTGAACGTCTGGTGTGTGCCGGGCACGGCACATGTTCTTAAAAGTGAGTCAAGTGTAATGTAGCATCAGTCACTTGGCAAGTCTTAAACCCAACCTGATGGAGGTGAAGGGTATAGTGGTAGGCAAGGGAGTATTGGTGACAATGCTTCTGAAGGAAGCCGCCAGATGAAAAAAAATCTGGTACCGCGAAGGTGCGGGGTGACGAACAGAAATCGGGTATAAGGCGCATGCGTCGGGACGAGTCTGCACAACAAGATAAAGTCCTCTATCCATCATAAGGCGTATCCGTAAACCCGGCATTCACGCATTAAAAGACATCTGTTTACCCCGGGAGGTCTCCTGAGTGCCGCCTGAGAAGTCGCGTGCGACGGAATTTCGGCTGAGTGGCGGGTAACCGCTTCTGATCGCTCAGGAGAAGTCAGCAGAGGGCATAGCAGCTGGTGAAACGAGCCTGGTGAAACTGAAAAAAAACCGGGAGGTCTCACATTAGTCAAGGCCCGAACGGTGCCTGGAGAGGAACTCTTCAGGTAAATGATAATGATAAGTAGGAGGTGTGTACTTGTGAATAGATCGCCACAGCAGATGGAACTGTTTGCAGCGTCACGGTCAGCCGAACGTCTATGAAGAAATGACCGGTTAATGGAGGTTATCCTCGAACGTGGTAACCTTATCCGGGCATGGGAAAGGGTCTGTGGAAACAAAGGAGCTCCTGGGGTTGACGGTATGAGAACCGATCAGCTCTTTGACTACCTTAAAACGCACTAACCAAAGATCAAACAAGACCTGCTCAAGGGGGCATTCAGACCGTACCCGGTAAAAAGGAAGGAAATTCCCAAACCGGACGGCGGTATTCGCCTGCTTGGCATCCCCACGGTGTTGGACAGATTTATCCAACAGGCCATCTCTCAGGTACTGGGACAAATATGGGAACCCTTCTTTTCTGAATACAGTTATGGATTCAGACCTGGCAGAACTGCCCATCAGGCGGTAATGCAGGGGAAGGACTATATGGTTGATG
>WFRY01000292.1 GCA_015486315.1 Desulfobulbaceae bacterium | reverse complement strand
TGTAGGGAGTGACCCTCGTTATGTGGGGAGTGACCTTCGTTATGTGGGGAGTCGTCTTCCGAAGGCAGCCTGTATCTGGTCCAACGCCCTCTGCCTTCCTGAATCAGCGCATTTTTTCCTACCAAACCCTGAAGAATTCTCGTTATATCAGCCGCATGGTTACCTGTTATCTGACGCATGCGCACATTGTCCACTGACGTAACGGAATTGAGGGGGCCTGCCATGCTCATGCAGCTTCCCTCCGTACGTCGATCTTGCCGGTCACGGCCGCGGTGATCAAGGCGGTGCGGTATTCCCGCAGCCGTTCAATGGCGGTTTCTATTTTTGCGATGAGTTTATCTATTTTTGCGGTTTCGCGGTCAAGGAAATCGGCGATGGAGGTTTGTTCCGCTATCGGAGGGACTACTATAGTGACGTTATGAATGTCATTTCGGTCGACTCCTGGGACGGCCGATTTCACAGCGTTCAGCATGAAAAGTGGTGATATGTGTATCAGCATAGCCACCAGAAACCGCGGATCATTTCCTCGTAAATCAATGCTGTAAAGTGTTGTATTAAGTGGCCAGAAATCCTCTTCAATCAAGTAAAACTGCCCGATCGTGCCATATCGTCCCGTTACGATACCTGGTCCTTTCGCGATTGCGCACGAGTGCGTTGCTGATACGCCTGAGGATGTCACCAAAGGTACGGTACCATCCTGCCGTGAGTCAGTCGGCAAATCGTGGCCTCGTTGAAAAGTTACGCCCCACTTGAGTCGCTTCACCTCCCAACCCTCCGGCACATCCCCCAGCCATTCAACGCCGGATGGCTTGAGCCGGGGGTGGGGATCAATGCCGGCTTTGCGGGCTTCGTCAGGTGGCAGGCCGCGGGTGACGGTGCGTGAGATGAGGGCGGTGCGTTTTTCCTTGAGCCGTTCGATCAGGGTCTGTTTTTGGGCCACCAAGGTGTCGATCCGCCCGGTTTCGCGGTCAAGGAAGTCGGCGATGGCGGTTTGTTCGTCGGTGTGTGGCAACGGGAGCCAAGCTTCTCCTATAGATGATTTGGGTAACCCATATCGTGTTACACCGGTTGCAGAAGTCTGAAATTGCTGATTTATGGCACACGACTGAAATAGCCGTAAAAGAAACTTGCCAATGAGATTAGATGCTCTGGAGCGTACAACTGCAAGATGATAGCCGCATACCAGGTCGGAAGCCGACTCGACAACGAGAGATGGAACCGCAATATCACGCCAGTCTTCCGAATCCTTTGTAATTAGGACGTCACCTTCATGAAGGCCAAAACGATTAATTTCTTGCTGGGTGGCTGTCGTTTCCATCAATCCCATATCTGGCCTGATATAATCATTATAATAGACATCCGTGTAATTACATAGCCTGACGGGTATTTCGTCTTCATCCGCAACCTTATTCACATTGCTAACACAATACATTGCTACCCACTTGAGCCGCTTCACCTCCCAATGCTCCGGCACATCCCCCAGCCACTCAATGCCCGACGGCTTGTATTTCGGATAGGGCCGCCACTTCATTTGCCGCCCCCCTTCTTTGGTGTTGTGCTTTTTCCGGCTTTGGGAGCAGGAAATTTTCTCCCTCTGCCTTTTTTCCCCGTTTCAATCTGTTTCACTGTTCTGTCAAAATCAGAGAGCGCGGCATCGGCTTGGGCAATGCGGCGGGCATGGAATTTTTCGTATTCCTGTTCAGCCTGCTCTTTTGCTATTTGGTGGGAAATTTTTCCGGCATGGGTCAGAATATCCCGTTCGTTGAGACTCAGGAAGGCGTCGAGTTTTTTGATCCAGTCGGCCATGTGCATGGGGATGCGGCGCATGGCCTGTCCCTCGGCAAAGATCAGGTACTGTTCCACCAGGTTGTTCAAGGCCGAGAGTTCCTCTTCGTTCAGATAGTTCTTGGCAATGGTCACATCCTGCTTGCGCACCTTGGCGCCACGCCAGTTGGTCAGGCCCATGTTGGGTTTGTCGGCGTCGGCCCGTTCATGGATGATTTCAGCGGCGGTCCTGCCGGTGATGGCCCAGTGCAGTTTGTTCTGCACGGTCTTGAAAAAGTCGATGCTGATCTGTTGCGTGGGGTCGTAATCAATGCTGGTGGCGTAGATATCGGTGATCTTCTGGTAAAACCGCCGTTCCGAAGTGCGGATATCCTGGATGCGGCGCAGCAGCTCTTCAAAGTAGTCAAAGGGCTGGTCCGGGTTTTTCAACCGTTCGTCATCCAGCACAAATCCCTTGACGATGTACTCCCGCAGCCGCTGGGTGGCCCAGATGCGGAACCGTGTAGCCACATGGCTTTTCACCCGGTAACCTACCGATATGATCATGTCCAGGTTATAGAAATCCAGATTCCGTTTAACCTGCCTTGAGCCTTCCTGACGAACCGACAAGAATTTCTTGTGAGTTGCCTCCGGCTCCAGTTCACCCTCTTCGTAGATGTTATGAATATGCTGGCTGATATTCTGCTGTGTTGTCTGAAATAGCTTCGCCAACAAGGGCTGGGTCAGCCAGACGGTTTCATCCTCCAGCCGGACATCAATCTTGATCCGGCCGTCTTCTGCCTCATACACCAGAAACTGATCTCTTTCGGGCAAGTTCTCTTTCATTCCGTCACCACGCCAAGCAGCTCAACGATCTCTTCTGTAAGCTGCTTGATATCCCATTCGATATCCACAAGGGGCCGGGGCGGCTCATAGACATAGACATGGCGCTTGAGTTCCCGCAGCGACCATCCCTGACGGGCCGCTCCTATCTCATAAAAACGCCTTTCTTCGGGATTTTTAATCCCTGTCAGAAAGACATAATGCGACCAGCTCAGGCAAAACCGGCTGGATATGGCCTCTGTTATTCCCGGAAATGTGAGTGGAGATAATCTATTTTCGGACTGCGGCAAATGGTCAGACACTGTCTGACCTTTCTGTTGTTCCGGTAAAAAGCCAGACACTGTCTGGCCGATTTCCGATCGATAGGTCAGATAAAACTTGCGCATCAACTTCAGGTTGGTCAAGGAAAACCCCTTGCCGAACTCATCGGTCAAGGCCCCGGCAAGTTCCCTGAGAATGCCCTCCCCGTATCCGGCCCGGGATTGCCTTTTTTGTCGCGGCAAATTGCAGCGGTTTCATCGCGTTTACCCAGGGCATTCAGCACGGTTTTGATTTCTGTGACCTTCAGGCGTACTCCCAGGGCCCGGTCCAGCTCGCGCAGATCCATGAGAAAGGCTTTCCCTGTTGTTCAGGGCTTTCCTGCAGGTTAAGCGCCCGATTGTAAAGCAGTTTCCTGATTCGTCGATCTTTTATCGCAAGAAGTCTCTGTTCTGCTTCCTCAGCAAGAAATACCTGCCAAACCATTAAATTGAAATCTCTGACAACGGTTTGCCTTCACGTCGTTTTGCCTGAACCCCACCCCGCATAACGGAGGCGTAGATATCTTTGTCCTCAATGATTGCCGCAGTTTCCGAGTCCGCATCATAGGGACGAAGTTCCGCCTTGATTAGCTCCCAATCCTGGATAGGAATCTGCACCGCTATTGGAGTTCCATTGTATATCTGCCATACCAACACCTTTTAATTGTATTGTAATATCATACAGCAGCAGAGCCGTTACTCAAGACTGATTTTATCAATAACAGCCTTCTCTTTTCGCTACGCTCATAGGGAAGGAAGAGGAAAGAATTATTTTATAATCTTTTCTTTGCAAAGGCACGTCCTGAAGGGCTTTTAAGATACTTTTCAAATTGCAGGGCCTTTTCGCGGTCAGTGAATGCGATGGCTGTTTTGATACGCCATGGTCTGTACTTTGAGGTGTGTGAAACTTGGCCGTTATTGTGTGATT
>WFRY01000291.1 GCA_015486315.1 Desulfobulbaceae bacterium | reverse complement strand
GTCATTGCTTCTGCTGCACAAGGTGCGTGATGCCAGGATTTCCCGGGTAACCATCTCCAAGGTGCAGATGTCACCTGATTTAAAACGGGCAAAAGTTTATTTTCTGGTACCTGAAGGGGTGAGTTCGTCCAAGGCAACAAAGGGAATGGAACGTGCCCGTGGTTTTTTTCGCTCACACCTGGCCAGAGTATTGGATCTTCGCTATACACCTGAACTGGTGTTTTTTTACGATCATCAATATGAAGAGGTTGCACGATTGGACGAACTGTTTGCTGAAATTAATCAGGAACGAAAAACTAAGGTGACCGGGCAGGATGGATAACGCTATGCTTCAGGCCATTGCCACGGCCGGCAATGTTGTTTTGGCAACCCATATTCGACCCGATGGCGATGCCTTGGGATCTTTGCTCGGGTTCTCCTCTATTCTTGCGGGAATGGGTAAACGGGTGCTTTGTTATCTGGATGAACCGATTCCGGAAAAGTTTAGTTTTTTATCCCATGACGGGCAGTTAGTGACCGATCTGGAGGAGGTCGCGGCCTTTGCCCGGGAACATAACAATGACATTACAAGCATTTGCCTTGATTGCGGTGATTTTCAGCGCTTAGGTAAATGCGGGGCTGTTATGCAGACAATGCGTCCTTTTCTGGTTATTGATCATCATCAAGGCAACAGCGGCTTTGGTGATTTCTCCTGGATCGAACCACATCGTTCCTCCACCGGTGAAATGATTTATGATCTGGCCCTGCAGCTGGGAGCCGCGATTTCAAAAGAAGCTGCCAATGGTCTGTACACGGCCATTCTTACAGATACCGGGTCATTTCAATACAATTCCACCAGCAGGCATACTTTTGAGGTTGCCGGTGATCTGGTTGATCTCGGTGTGCAGCCCGCGGCTATTGCAAGTGCCTTGTATGACAATGTTCCCCTGGTTCGTGTACAGCTGATGCAGCAGGTGCTGGCAACCCTGGAGTTGTTTTTGGAGGGGCAGCTCGCAATAATCCGGGTTTCCAGGGAAATGCTGCAGGCCACCGGCACCACGTATGAAGATTGTGAAGGGTTGGTTAATTTCCCTCGATCCGTGTATGGCGTTCGGGTTGCCGCATTTTTAAAAGAAGGCAATGATGGTGTTGTGACCGTCAGTCTGCGGGCCAAAGGTAATTGTGACGTGGCAGCTACGGCTGCAAAGTTCGGTGGCGGCGGCCATCGGAATGCTGCTGGTTTTCGTGTGAGCGGCAAGAATCTTATGTGGGTACGGGATCAGTTGATAGCTGTCCTTACCCCATGTTTGCTTAGTGATAATGGTTAGGCATCCTGTAGTTGTTCAGGGGCGGGAGCTGACAGCCGGTGTTTGTATTGTGGATAAACCTGCCGGTATGAGTTCTTTTGCCGTGGTCAAAAAAGTACGCTGGCTGCTGGGTATTAAAAAAGTCGGTCATGCCGGAACCCTGGATCCTTTTGCAACGGGTGTTCTGATTATCTGCGCGGGACGACCGGCAACACGTAATATTGATCGCTTCATGGCCGGTCGCAAGACCTATCAGGCCCTGTTGCAGCTGGGTGTAGAAACAGAAACGCAGGATCCGGAAGGCGCTGTAACCTTAAGATGTCCGGTGCCCACATTAACCAGACAGGTTCTGGACGAGCTGGCGCGGGAGTTTCTGGGGACGCAGATGCAGGTTCCACCGCCTTATTCAGCGGCAAAATATAAGGGAAAACCGTTATATCATTATGCCCGGCAGGGGATTGTGGTTAAAAAAGATCCCAAGTCCGTTGAATTTTTCAGTCTTACGGTGGAAAGCTATGATGCCGATACTGCTCAGCTCGCCATCACGGTTTCCTGCAGTCCGGGAACCTATATCAGGGTGCTGGCTGCGGATATAGGCCGCAAAATCGGCTGCGGCGCTCATCTGCTGCAGTTGCGACGCAGCTTCAGCAGCGGTTTTTCCGTGGAGGATGCGATTCCCGGTGAGCGGCTGTTTACAGAAGATGGAGGGCTTTCTCTCCTGTTGCATGGCATGATGACCATTGAACAGGCTCTTGAACAAAGCGAGTGCTGTTCATGATTATATAGAGTACGAAAAAAGGTAACTACTCAGGCCTGTTATAAAAAAGTCGTTAAATAACGGGATGTAACTGTTCTGGGGTGCGCCAGATGTTCATAAGCAGCCCGATCAGCTATACACCAGGTATGC
>WFRY01000290.1 GCA_015486315.1 Desulfobulbaceae bacterium | reverse complement strand
CGGAATTATCTTCAAATCCGTCATTCCGGCATGCTGTTGGCCGGAGATAGCGTAGACTTCGATCCAAAAAGACACCATCAACCACAAAATATGGTATGTGCTGGAGTTAAGTGCATACCCCCAGTTCTTTTATTATATGCCTTTGTTATATTGTGCGTTGGCTGCAGGGCAGATCAGATCATGAATCTTTTCTTTTGCCCCGGACTCTCCATGGAGAAGTTCTGAAAACAGGCTGATTAATACAGGTTTTTCCCCTATTGCTGCCGTACCTGTTTTGATATCCCGTAGATCAATGAACAAGGAGGTGAACGTATCAGGGATATCTTTCGCAATATCAGTATTCAGGAAATTGAGACTGTTGTATATACGGTTATAGGAGTTGATCTCCTTATTGAGGTATAAGGTCTCATTTCGCAAGTTGTCAAGAGTCGCTGACTTTTTACACCCTTGAAGACATTGCTTATCCACGCGCTCCTTTGCACAGCCGGAAACATGATGAAAGAGACATTGCCTGCTGGTCATAAGCAGCAGGGGGTGATAGATACTGTAGAAGAGATTAAAATGTTCCGGTTTTTGAATTAACCTGATCTGCATTGTACTGAGCTCATTGGAGATAAAGGCTCCAGAGCAGTTAAAATACTCTTTCAGGCATTTCAGCCCATGGGAGTTCACCAGGTTAAGGTATGGCCCGGCAATCCAGGGGATCTTCATTTTCCAGGCATAATACGCTATGCCTGTATTATTGGTGACTACCTGTCGCGGTTGAATTTGCCTGAGTAAATCCACGGCAGCATCGAAATGCTCTTCAATTAAAATAGAGGGGAAGACAGGCGTTACGTGCGGATTGTGCAGAAAGAGTTTTTTGTATGCAGAAAAGTTTTCCTGGAGGCAATCCGGCAGCTGGAAATACAGGTCTGCATTGGTTCCATCGCAGAGATGCAGATCTTTTTCCGATGAAATGACGACAGAGAGCGAGGGTTCTTTTTTTTCGGCGGTATGTTTTACTCTTTTGGGGAGTTCTACCGGCGGGGTAAAGGCATTAAGATCATTCAAGGCGATGACAATATCTCGTTGCAATGCCCTTATTTCCCTGAAAGGGAGAAAAAGATTGTTGTCGAGATCCTCTACTGAAATATTGTTCAGCTGATATCCAGAAGAATGCACCACCCTGAACGTTTTAAGCAAACCATCATATCCCGGATGATTTTTCGTGGATTTTTTGTTCCCCGGACAATGTTCAGTTTGCCCCCGGTCTGAACCTGGATCTTCACTGCAGCTGCTTTGAACCGACCTCTCCACAAGAACATCGGCCGAATACACAGCAAAAGAGATATCCTCTGTTGTGACGGATACTTTAAGCGGGCTGCCGGCCCTGCCGGAAATGCGTATTTCCAGGGGTATTTTTTCTATGCTCAACCGTTTTATTTTTTTCTCTACCCGCTGGATAATCCTGCTTCGTTCAGCATGGATTTTCTTTTTTGCCTGCTCTATTCCCCTATCAGTAGAGTTGCCATTTTTTTCAGCTAAAGAGCGGGCTGAATTATCCCGGGGATTATCAATAAACATGTCTTTATGAATATTTCCCTGGAGAAATCCATTGGAAAAGCCACGGTTAAACATGCTGTGTAATACGTTGTCATCCTGCCCTGAACTCTGATGTTCATAATGATTGCTGAGCTGTTTTCTCCAGGCATCCACAACAGCATAGACATAATGAAACTTTTTTATCCTTCCTTCGATTTTGAGGGAATCCACCCCGGACTTGACCAGTTGCCTGAGATCACACAACGTTGACATATCTTTAAGATTTAATGGATATGCCCTGTCCTGTGCAGTTGTGATATACTGCTCTCTGCAGGGCTGGCCGCATCTGCCTCGATTGCCCGAGGTGCCGTTCTGCACAGAACTCATGTAGCAAATCCCGGAGAAGCAAAGGCAGTGTGAACCGTGGACAAAGACTTCTGTCAACATATCATGGGCATGGGCAACGGAACTGAGGTGCGTTATCTCACCGAGATTGAGTTCCCTGCACAGATTCACCCGGTTGACATTGAGTTGGTGTAAAAACCGTATCTGGCCTTCATTATGGGTGGTCAGCTGCGTGGAAGCGTGAATGTTGAGGCTCTTGAATTGTTCATTCAGCAGGTAGAGCAAACCAAAATCCTGAACAATCACACCGTCAAGGCCGATGTTGACGATCTTGTTGAGCAAGGCAACAAGGGCCGGTATCTCCTCCTCTATCAAAATAATATTTAAGGTAAGAAAAACCCGGCAGTCATTTCGATGGGCAAGGCGTATAACCCCGATCAGGTCATCGGTTGACAGGTTGTCGGCACGATTTCGGGCATTAAACCTGTTCAGGCCGCAGTACACGGCATCAGCACCTGCAGCGATTGCTGCCTTGATGGAGTTAATATCGCCGCCGGGCGCTAATAATTCGGGATTTTGTGTCATACGATCGAAATGATATGAGGCTGTACAGTTCAAAGATAATACATGATGGCGCAACTTCTGCAAAATATCACTGTACTCAAACATTGCTCTTTATGCTTCATTTCCTGCACAAAGATACCCTCTTCATCTCTGGGCTCATTCATGGTACATATTGAGGCGTTGAAACAGAAAAATAAAAGAGAACTCGCCTCTTACTCATTTATGATTTGAAAGGATCACCCATCATTATGTCCAGCCAAAATCCCACCCTGTCTAATTATCGCATGACCGTTTCCTATGATGGACGGAAGTATCTGGGGTGGCAGCGGCATGGAGATAAACCGACAGTGCAATACGCCCTTGAGCAGGCGGTGGAGCAGCTCTTTGGCCTCCGGTCTGCGGTGCGGGGTTCCGGGCGTACGGATCGCGGCGCCCACGCAAACGGCCAGGTGGCGAGTGTTGAACTTCCTGCGGGTCTGCAGGTGGATGCAGTCCGTGAGCAGTTCAATAATGCGCTTGCCGAGACAGTCCGGGTGGAGGATGTACGTGAGGTGCCTGCCGAATTTAATGCCTGCAGCAGTGCCGTCGGCAAACACTATAGCTACCTAATCTGGAATAGTAAAAAACTTCCTGCAGAACGTGATGGACGGGTTTGGCATGTAAAAAGACGCCTTGACGTTGAGGCAATGATCAATGCATGCTCTGTTTTTGAAGGCAAGCATGATTTCGCCTCTTTTGCCACCCGGCCAAACTTTAAACAAAAGATGACCACCCGTGTTGTGCATCGGGCTGTTATGCACCATGATCTGCCCCTGATAACTTTTGATATCTATGCAGACGGATTTCTCTATAAGATGGTGCGCAATATTGTTCGGGCTGTCGTCAAGGTTGGAGAAGGCCGTTACACACGCGATGATCTCTGCCGTATCCTTGCGGCAAAAGATCGCAAGGCATCCCCGGGAACTGCTCCGGCATCAGGGCTGTACCTGGAAAAAGTCTATTACGCAACAGATGAAATGGACAGAGACCTCTCAGGAGCTGCCTGTCCATGAGCAAATTTGAACATCAGCGTCACAAACCCGGTTCCGGCCTGACCCGACCACGGGAGATAGTCGTCGCCTGTGCCCCCATGAGAAGTAATGTAAATGTCTCAAGTATAGCACGTACGGGAAGCGCCTGTGCGATAGAACGTCTTATTTTAACCGGTAATGTAAGTCTAATCTCAAAGATTGCCCGCGACGGCGAATCAGAGCTGGATATTTCAACCCACCGGACCCTGCTGCCTGTGCTGAAAAGGTTGAAAAAAGATGGCTACAGACTGGTAGGCCTTGAGCAGACAACCAATTCTGAGAGCATGCATTGCTATCAGTTTGCACGCCGTACTGCTCTTGTGATAGGCAACGAGCGAACCGGCTTGACAGCAGATATTCTTAATGTACTTGATAATGTTGTAGAGATACCCGTAT
>WFRY01000289.1 GCA_015486315.1 Desulfobulbaceae bacterium | reverse complement strand
GGAGTGAACGTAAGGATATAACTGATCTAGCCTCACTCAAGGGCAAAACCATTGCCGTCATCAAGGGCGATGTAGTGAATGATCTCCTGAAAAAAAATGTGCCGGAAGCAGTGATCGTTCCAGCGAAAGACTATACGGAGATATTTCAACTGGTCAGCCAGGGAAAGGCAGATGCGGTCATTCAGGTGCGTAAGCCTGCTGACTACCACCTGCGTCTTAATGTAATCAGTGATGTTCGTGCCGTGGCTAATGTCCAATTTGGCGACCAACCTGTTATGCGCGGGCATTATTATGCGGTGCGTCAAGACCTGCCCAAGCTCAAGTCAATCCTTGATAAAGGGTGGAAGAGCCTGCCGACCGCTCAAAAAGAACGCATCTGGAATCGTTGGTTTGACAGTCCAGTACCAGGAGAAAATCTTTTCGAGCTTTCAGCAGATGAACAGTCATGGCTGAGCAGGCATCCGGTAGTCCGTGTTTCGGTAATTGATTTTCCACCGTACATGTATTGGGAAAACGGTCCCCGGGGAATCGCTGTTGACACCTTGAATCTGATTGGCCGCAAGGCGGGATTTAAGGTGGTCTATCCACAGCAGATGAATCGTGAAGAGGCGTTGGATGCTGTTCGCCGCCACGAAAAGGTTGATATGCTGCCGGGTGTTGAGTCCACCCCGGAAAATAAGCGCTCCTTTAATTTCAGCACTAAGCAAAGGAGCTTTCCCCTGGTCGTCTTTACCCGTGTAAAGGAGAAAGGCGTATATGGTCTTGATGCGCTGGCCGGCCGCAGCGTGGCGGTTGACAACAGCTTTGGCATTGCTGCCCTGTTGAAGCAACGCTTTCCGAAAATAAAGCTGCACATATTTGATCAAGTCCCTGATGCGCTGCAGGCCGTGAGTAATGGAAGTGCAGACGCCTATGTGGGAATTTTAACGGTGGCACAATATCACATTGGTCTGCTGGGACTCAACAATCTGAAAGTTGCAGCGGCTGCTGGCCTGGATGAGGTGAAACTTGGTACTGCAGTACGTCGTGACTGGCCGGAACTTGCCTCTATTCTCGGCAAGGGGCTTGCCGCCATCTCTCCGCAAGAGCAGAGCAGCATAAATCGCAACTACTTTGCCCTTGATGTCCACCAGGCTGTTGATTATCGCAGTCTGGTCAGGTGGATACTGGCCATAGTATTATTTTTTATCGCTATCCTGTTCTGGAATTACCTGCTCAGGCGCAAAGTTGCCCAGGGAACAGCGGTGCTGCGCAGGCATAAGGAGGAGCTTGAAGCAGTCGTGGAAGAGCGGACCAGGGAGCTGCAGCAGGCAAATGATACCCTTGAACACAGGGTTGAACAGCGGACAGAGTCCCTGGAAAAGGCGCATGAACAGCTGCGTCATGCCGACAAGCTCTCAGCCATCGGTCGGTTTTCGGCATCCATTGCCCATGAGATTAATAATCCGCTCACCGGGGTGTTTAATGTCCTGACCAGGCTGCAGGCAAAGCTTGACGTAGGGGAAAAGGAAGCCCTGATGCTGCGCATGGCACGGGGAGAGTGCGAGCGGATGCAGCGCTTAATTCAGGATCTGCAGAGCTTTAACCGGCCAAGCAGCGGCGAAAAATCTGTTTTTGATCTGGAAAAGACCGTGACCTCTGTTCTTCGCCTGAGCAGAAAAGAACTCTCGCACCGTAATACCAGGGTCGTGACACATTTTTCCTCTGCACAAACCCTGGTTTTTGCGGTCGAAGATCAGATTAGACAGGTCATTTTGAACCTGATAAAAAACAGCATGGAGGCCATGTCCGCAGAGGACGGTGTGCTGACAGTGAGCACAGGACGGAACAATGGTTCTGTTTTCCTGCAGGTACAGGACAATGGTTCAGGGATCAAGGATGAAGATCTTGACCGGGTTTTTGATCCATTTTTCACGACCAAAGCAGAGGTCAAGGGAACCGGACTCGGGCTCTCGGTTTCCTATAATATTATCAAGAGTCATGGTGGAGAACTGCAGGCGGAATCAGAGGCAGACGATGGTACCATCGTTATTCTTACCCTTCCCGCTCATGCTGAAGAAAGCGGCAGCTATGCCAATAAAGAAAAGTTTGAAGGAGAATCTATATGAATAACAAATTGATTGTACTTGGCCTTATGGTCACAATGCTGCTCTGTGCCGGTGGAGCAGGTGCAGCAGATACAGGCAGCCGGCAAGAGCAGAAAGATAGCGAGGATACCCTGCAGCAGACCCTTTATTTCGGCGGTGACATTATCACCATGGAAGGGGATGAACCGACCTATGTGGAGGCGGTCATCGAGCGGGACGGTAAGATCATCTATGCCGGGCCAAAAGCCGGGGCGGTCAACAACTTTGCCGGCAAAACCCTGGAAGTTGATCTGCAGGGCAAAACCATGATGCCCGGCTTTATCGAGCCGCATCTGCACCCTTCCATCGCAGCCATCATGCTGCCCAACGATACCATCGCGCCCCATGCATGGAACAAGCCCGATGGTGTCTCTAAGGCGGCAAAGACGCCTGAAGAGTTCCGAAAACGTCTCAAGGAGTCCATTGACAGCCATGCTGAAAAGGGAAAAATTCACTTTGTCTGGGGA
The DNA here is from genome assembly GCA_015486315.1 of Desulfobulbaceae bacterium. Lineage (GTDB taxonomy): Bacteria > Desulfobacterota > Desulfobulbia > Desulfobulbales > Desulfobulbaceae > Desulfobulbus_C. Next base: position 2,028 of record WFRY01000289.1, on the reverse strand, counting down.
TACCACCCGCTCTGGCATGGAGAGCTGAGCAGGGATATGCTCAACAAATTCTCTCCCGACAAGCCGGTGGGGGTTATCCACCGCTCCTTCCACGAGATCTACCTGAACGACGCCGCAATTGCGCTCTTCAAACTCAAGGAAGAGGATTATGCGGGCAATCCGCAGGTCGAATGGGACAAGGGACATTTTTTTGAGGGCGGCTGGCTGGCGCTGGTTCCCAGGATCGGCCCCTACCTGCTGAACCCGGACAGCTACAAAAAAGGCCTGTCCATGATGACGCAGCTGATGGTGAGAAATGGCGTGACAACCATTTGCGAACCAGGCTTCCCAAGTTCTGATTTCAAGATGGAGTATGGTCTACTCAAGAGTGAGATGGATAAAAATCCACCCTACGATACCTACCTGGTCCCCAACGGAACCCAGCTCTACGGTATGGCAGGAAACAGCAACGAGAAAGCGGAAAAGATGATGCGGGAACTTCCCGGAAAGTACAATACGCAAAACATCTTTTTCCTGCCAATGCAGGTAAAACTTTTCTCCGACGGCGCCATCTACTCCCTGGCCATGCAGATGAAACAACCCTACCTGAGCGATGAATTCAAGGGCCAGTGGATGACACCGCTCGAGTTGCTCAAGCAACAGCTGAGTTTCTACTGGGACAAGGGGTACAAGATCCATGTCCATGCCAATGGCGACCTGGGCATTCAAAAAGTACTTGATTTCAACCGTGAAGACCAGAAAAGACACCCAAGAAAGAACCACCGATTCACCCTGCACCACATGGGCTACTTTGATGCCGACATCGCCGCACAGGTCAAGGAGCTGGGCATGGAAACCTCGGTCAACCCCTACTACCTCTGGGCGCTGGCAGACAAGTACTCTCAATATGGTTTAGGGAAAGAACGGGCGCAGAACCTGGTGCGCATCAAGGAGTTGACCAAAAGGGGGATCCCGGTCTCTTTCCACTCGGATTTTGCCATGGCGCCGGCTGAGCCCCTGACCCTGGCATGGACGGCCATCAACCGTGTCACGGCGGAAGGCAGCAGGTTTTCGCAGGACCAGAGAGTGGATGTCTTCACAGGCATGAAAGGGATCACCATCGATGCGGCCCGTACGCTCAGCCAGGAAGAGAAAATCGGCTCCATCAGGAAGGGAAAAGTTGCCAACTTCACGATCCTTGCTGAGAACCCCTTCAAGATCGACCCGATGAAAATCAAGGATATTCCTGTTTATGCTGTGGTACATCGGGGTACCATGGTCCGCAACCAGCAGACAATGGCAGGCGCTGACAGGGATAGTCATGGCTGTATCGGATCTGCCGGATATTCATGGTGTGAAAGGACACAGAACTGTGAACGGCCGTGGGAGCTTGCCAAAAAAGAAAATTTTGCCAATACCACAGAAGCATTTGACGTCTTTTGTAACAATTCCAACAAATAAGAGATAATATGAGTTCATTACCATACAACGGCGTTCGTATTTTTGAGTTAAGCAGTACACTTGCAGGGCGTTTAGCCGGGCTTCTCTTTGCGGACCAGGGAGCCGAGGTCTTTATTGAGCGTCCTGCAGATTATACCCCGGATGAACATGACCAGTATTTTGATCGCAATAAGATTGCGGTTCCTTCAGGCGGTCTGCAGGATACCTCCTCAGCCGACATTATTATTGTTGATGGAGAAACCCGGATAAACCGCGGATTGGCTCAGATTGTTCTCCGTATCACAGCGGCCTTGCCCGGTGATGAAATATATGGCGATCTGGAGGCCGATTGCAGTGAAGATCTGCTCAATGCCCTGGTGGGATTTTTCACAAATATGGCCACGGTGGGTAAATTTGTCGGTCGCCCGGTAATCTACACCCCGCTACCGCTCTGTTCCGTGTATGCCGGTGTCAACGGTGCCATAGCAACCGCTGCCGCCCTAGTGGACAGAACACGCTGCGGCAAGGGCCGAGAAGTCACCAGTTCACGAATTGCCGGCGGTCTTTCTGCCATTGGTGCACTGGCGCTGATTACCAAAGGTGAGCCGG
>WFRY01000288.1 GCA_015486315.1 Desulfobulbaceae bacterium | reverse complement strand
TTCCCGAGGTCCTTTATCGGGAGATAAGCGCAGACTTCGATCTGTAAATATTCGGGTAGCACCCCATCTTCGCCCGATCCGGCCTGTTCGCATATGAGTCAATATAGCTCTCAGGCCAGATCGGGCAAACCTGGGGCACTACTCAAACATTTACAAGATGTTTGATTTGCAACCATTTGGGATCAACCCAAATGCTTACTTCGATCTATTTTTTTCAATTTATAACAGAATATTGTAGGCTTGACTGAAAGTTGGCCGAGTTTCATACGTAATCAGAAAAGGGATAGCTCCTGTTTCCATATTACAGCGGAGAGCATTTTCTGCCGGGTGATTGCTCTTGCTATTATTGTTTGCTTTGATACAGCGACGCATGCTCCATTGCCAAGTCATTTTTCCCCAGACTCCGGTAACACCTGGAAAGATAGCTATGCACTTCCCGATACTCAGGCTTCAACTCTAATACTGTCTTAAAATGATCCACTGCTGCCCGGCAATCACCTTGTTCCATCAACTCGTAGGCAAGATTAAAATGCCCCTGAATGTGGCGTGGATTACGCTGCAGAAAACGATTATACAACTCTATCGCCTGTTGCGATTGACCACTCTTTTGTCTGATAAAACCCAACATAAATTCAGCGAGTTTATATTCAGGATTAAGGTCAATAATTCGTTCAAGATAGGGAACAGCCTCTGCGTATTGCCCATCGTTTTGTAATGCCCGGGCAGCTTCATATTGGTATTCAAGGGAACGTGGATCCAAATCAGCTGCGAGTTGTGTTTCCCTCAGCGCTTCCTCAGTACGATCAACGGATTTAAGTCCATACGCCAGCCAATAATGCGCTAATGCCCAGTCAGGATTTAATCTGGTGATCTTGTAGAGTATTTTTAATCCTTCATCATTTTTACCCTGTTTAATATAGAGCAAACCCAAATTAATATTTGCATAAATATGATATGGAGACTGGTGCAGGGCCTCCAGATAGTGATATTCAGCAAGATCCGGGTCTTTCCCGGCAATACTTAATCCGTAATTGTTGTGGGCCAGGGCCACTGCGCCATATTTAACGCTCTGTCCCCAGAAGCTTTCCTCGGTTTTCCAGTTTTTATTGATCACATAGGAAGAGAGCGAGAAGTACAGCACCAGGCCTGATAAAAAAATGAGTGAAAACCGTTTACGACCGGATGAAAACACCAGCAGCGTAACGGTTAAACTCAGGAAAACCAGGGGCAGATACTGCCGGTAATCGGTCACCACATAACCAAAAGGAAAGATCGAAGATGTCAGGGAAAAAAGCAGCCAGTACGCCGGAACGGCAAAGGTAATGACAGGTTGTCGCTTACGAAATATCCAGGCAATAACAAGGGTGGAAATAATAAATAACAGACCGGCCAGTGCCGATGGCTCCAGGATGCTTTCCAGCATATTCACCTTGGCAAGGGCTCGCATCTCAAATGGCCAGACAAAATTTCTAAAATAATAAAAAAGATGGGCATCAAGCATGGTAAGTGGATAGGTGAACCCGTTGGTTGTACGCAATCCAGCGGTATGCTGACCGACGAGCCACAACGAACGAAGCAGAAAATATGCCGCTGTTGGAGCCGCAAATAAAAGGGTTCGTCCCCATAATTTCCAGTTCCACAGTTTACTCTCGACAAGCACCCATTCAAAGAGAAAGATCAGCGCGAAACCCATGATCGCGACCTGCTTGGATAAGATCGCCAGTATCAGCAGCAACAACGACATGAACCAGCCCCATACGGTGTCGCCTTGTGCACGCATCCTGAAGTAGACCAGTATTGAAGCAAGAAAGAAAAAGACCATTAATAAAAGGTCTCTTGCCGCGATGTAGTTTACGGCAGCCCCGGCAATCGGATGTATTGCAAAAATCAATGCCGCAGCAAATGCCTGGTGACTGTAATGAAGATCCTGCATTTCCCCTGTAGCTGCTCGTCCCCATCTGCCCAGCAAGAGACAAAAAAGAAAGTAAACCAGGATGACAGAACAAATATGTATTGCAATATTACCAAGATGAAAACCTGCCAGCCTGCTGATTCCGGTTGCTTTTGCTATCTCACTGTTAATAGCATGGGAAAGCGGCATCATTGGTCGGTATTCCGCGATCTGTGGTATGGTACTGCCGGTTCGAATATCTGTAAAAAAACGTGCAGGGGGCCAAAACGTATTAATTTCAGAGTTCTCTTGTACCCGGTGAATGCTGTCTAAGTGGTAAGTGTTTTCGAGGGTATTTGAAAATACTGCCGAAGTGAGCAGTATCAGAAAGAATAGATGTATGCAGCGTCTTAACCATGGTGGGGCGTGCCATAGACGAGGCGATTGCTCACTCATATTTTAATCACAGGTAAGAAAATAGCAGGGATATTGACGGGGAATATAAAACAAATTTTCTTGGCTTTGACAGTGAGTTACTATAAGGTGTCGGCGAACGAGCTGTCAACCCTGTTATATTTACCCGTGCCGACTTACAATCCCTTGCGACATGATTCCACATAGTTACATGCCCGGTGATCAGTTGCGATTTACCATTAACATTTGAAGGTCTCTCGCTTGCCTAAAGTCTGCGTAATTATTCTCAACTGTAATGGCTGGACCGACACCCTTGAATGTTTAAACTCCCTTGTCGGACTGACAACTGCACCAACGTCCCTTGTTGTTGTAGATAACGGTTCAACAGATCAATCTGTTGAACGTATAACTGCCTGGGCAGAGGAACGTTTTGATTATTTTCCGGTGCTGGAACATGACAAGACTGTTTCCGGGCAACCGACTGCAACGATCCCGCCTTTTCTTCTTATTCGCAATCCCTCCAACTTCGGTTTTGCCGGAGGAAACAATCCGGCAATTGCCTGGGCATTGGAACAAAATGGTTTTGACTTTATCTGGCTGCTCAACAATGATACCATTGTCCGTTCCGCTGCACTTGACGCATTACTCCAATGTGGAGATCAGATTCCGGCCGGGGTGTATGGCAGTACTATTGTGTATGCAGAAAATCCTGAAGTCATTCAATGTGCCGGGGGATGTCTTTATCAGCCGCTGACTACAATCTTCAGTCCCTGCCTGGGGGATGAAAAACTTGCTGCCGCTCTACAGGAAAAAGAGGATGTCGATCTTGACTATGTCTTTGGCGCTTCTCTTTTTGTCCGGACAGAGGTGTTCAGCCGCTGCGGCCTGTTAGATGATGATTATTTTCTTTTTTACGAAGAGATTGATCTTTGTAAACGGGCGGGAAAAGAGGGCATTGGACTGTACTGGTGCAGAGAGTCGGTTGTTCTGCACAGGGGGAGCAGCAGTGTCGGCAGACCGGAAGACGGCAACAGGAAAAAAACAGCCTTTGCCAACTATCATGAAAACTTGAGTACACTGCTTTTTACCAGGCATTTTTACCCCTGGCTGCTTCCCTTTGTTCTGCTGTTCCGTTTCGCCGGCAAACTGGCAGTGATGGGCAAAAGAGGTGACTGGTACCTTTTCCGGCCCCTGTACACGGCATATCTTGACTTTTTTGCCAGGAAAAACAGACGTGATAAATACCGGGCCTGACAACTTACATTTATTCTGGAAGCGCAATATATTGTATCGTCGATGCAAAAAAGGAGGCAAAAATGGCAACGGTGATGCGGTTTTTTGGTGGATCAGGGCAGAGTTTTTTTCTTTTCGGCCCAAAGGGGTACTGGAAAATCAACTTGGCTTAAACAGAATTACCCTGATGCTGTGCTGGTTGATCTCCTCGCACCAGAGGTGTTTCGGGAATTATAAGAAACTACAGACGACATCGACTTCAGTTCAACGGTGTTCATCCTTCATATTTTTCCCATTCAAACCGGGTAATGTTTCGGTCTTCCTTACCAAATTCAATCCCGATCAGATATACTTCCTGCCCTGCATACTTCTCATAATACTTGTTTTCTTTTATCTGGGCTAAAGCACGCCCGGGGCCAGTGAGTTCGTTGACCTTGAACTCGATGATATAGACTCGGTTGTTGAATAGAACAGCCATGTCTAATTGCCCTGTATTTGTAGCCGTTTCAGGATAAACTTTTAAACCAAGTGCCGTGAAGTAGCAGTACACTACCGAACAGTAATAGCCTTCATATCCGGCAATGGTGTTATTGCGATACCAGTCGTGAGGGATGGAGGCGAAAAAGGCGTGAAAAATCTGTTGAAGTCCATCCAGATCATTATGTTCCAGAACATCAAACAATTTGAGTTTGTTTTCATCTTGCTCGGCGCCTGTCCGGCTTAATCTTGCCAGCAAAGCATCGTTAAAGGAATGCCGCACCTCACGGTTTGGGAAACCCAGTGTATAATAGATACCTCCAGGGTAGATTTTTTCTTCTTTTATTGTCAGGTAACCGGTTTGAAAAAGAAGCGGCTGTGGTTCAATATAATCAACATCAAAGCTGCCAAGAAAACGATCGCTGATTCGGAGATTTTCAAGTGAACTGGTCAGTATTGCTTTATTTATGATTAGATTGATGAGAAAAGTTGGTGTGCCTGTTTCAAACCAGTAAGGCTTGAATTGACGGTTGCGTAAATAGAGCAACACATCAAAAGGGTTGTAAACCGATTCTGCCAGGAAATTATACCCATTGTACCACTGCTGAACTTTTTCCAGGTCAATCCCGCCGAGATATTCGTGAAAAACCGTTTCCAGCTCCTGCTGGGTGTAACCACAGAGGGTGCCGTATCGTTTGTCCAGGGTAATATCGATGAGATTATTCAGGCCGGAGAAAATTGATACTTTAGAAAACTTTGATACCCCGGTGAGCATAACAAAACGCAGGTGGGCCCCCTGGG
>WFRY01000287.1 GCA_015486315.1 Desulfobulbaceae bacterium | reverse complement strand
TCGCCGCTGGCATTGGCGTCTTCGTCAGCGGCCCCAGCCAAGATAATAGGTGTCCCGTTAGTCGCGACGGAAAAGCTGATGGTGTCGGTGCCTGGGTTGTTCTTGGCATCGGTGATAGCCTGACGCAAGGAACCAGAACCACTGTTACTAAGGCGGGTTTCACCCGCAACCCAACAGATTGCTTGATGATATGAGCCACCCTCGTGTATACTGAAAGTGTTTGTTAACAAATGCTATTAGTGACAAAGAGGAGTGGCTCATGAAAAAACTTATAGACAGGTTTTCAGGTTTGGTCAATGGCGTACTGACAGGATTTGATCGTATTGTTTTTAAGGGCTTCATTCTTCCACTGATGTCTGCAGCCGAAGTAATGGATTTCTGTCGTAGCAGAAAGATTCTCAATAAGGAGTATAAAAGCTGGATAAGGGCGCAGACAAACAGGATCGTCGCCACGGCAAACAAGTATTCCAATGATCATTGTGGTCAACCAGTCACCTACATTTCGACCTGGAGAATCAGGAAGGAAAAACTTGCCCATGAACGACAACAGAAAAAACAAATTTCATCCGGCCTGATTGGTGTATGGTCATGTCAGGAGCGAGCTTCATCGTACCGAGCTGTGTATTGTGCGGAAAAGGGATTTCCTCAGTTACAGAATTACCAGACTCGATGCAACCACCTGTATTTTTATTTCGATGACCCCGAATACGGATTCATGAACATACGACTGCAGACCTGGTTTCCCTACCATATCCAGATTTGTCTCAATGGCCGTGAATGGTTACGACGAGGACTGGAACGGCAGGGGATAGATTTCCTCGTTCATGGAAACAAATTTCTCTACATTGCCGATTATCAGAAAGCTCAGCAACTTCTAGATCAACAACTCAACACCCGCTTCAACGATCTCCTTGATGAGTTTTCCAAAAGAATATTCCCCGGCATGGAAGATATCCTGGGTTCCCATTATTCCTATTACTGGACCTTGTGGCAAAGCGAATGGGCAACAGATCTGATTTTCGACACACCTGCTTCACTAAGCACAATTATGGAATCTCTGGTACGCCATGCGCATGTAACCGGGACAAGCAGTCGTGTATTGAGATATCTTGATCGTCCGGTGACGAAATCAGGAAAACCGCGTGCCAACTCCATGGATTCGGTTGTAACCAGGGTTACCGGTTTCAATGACGGCATCCGCCTACGCCATTGGGTCGATAAAAACTCCGTTAAAGTTTACAATGAGCAGAATGTGCTCCGAGTTGAAACGACCATTAATAATCCTGGAAAATTCAAAGTTTTCCGTCACAAACAGGGACAAGATGAAAAAGAGCCAAAACAGCGGCTCCCCATGCGCAAAGGCGTGATGGATATTCCATTACGGGCCTCTGTTTCCCAGGATGTCAATAACCGTTTCATGGAAGACCTGTCCACTTTTCAGGAAAAGGATCCAATCCGTGACCTGTTCAATGAGTTGACGCAACATATCATAAAAAACAAGCGCCGTTTCCGTGGCCTTGATCCTGTCGGCAAGGATCGAGACTTGTTACTTGCTCTGGGGGATCATGGATTTATGATTACCGGGCTCACCAATAAAATGCTGAGAGAGCAATTACGAGAAACATCCTTTGGGAGAGGACGAACGGAAAAACAATTATCGGCAAAAGTCAGTCGTCATCTCCGGTTACTCAGAGTTCACGGCATCATAAAAAAACTTCCCAGTCAGAACAGATATCAGGTAACCCTGAAAGGGAAGCGGTTGATCAACGCGTTAAGTGCCCTATTGGCCGCATCCACTGAAAATCTATTGAAAATCGCCGCATAATTTTCTTGTTTTTTATGACAGAAATTCAGGAGTAAGGCACTAAACGGTCTTGCCTATCTAAAGATATATAACATTACCAAAAAAAATTATCAGTTAAGCTTTTTAAAGTCATCCCCCTTGAAAAGGGCTTATAGAGCAGGCCGATAAATATTATCCCGTTATCAAACTAGTGGTTCGTTTCATTAATTTGCTACATTTGATATTGTTTTAGCACACTGTTTAAGCGTGATAATAAGAGCGCATGGA
>WFRY01000286.1 GCA_015486315.1 Desulfobulbaceae bacterium | reverse complement strand
CCTGGCCTTGCTGCGCCGTCCCTTGGGACTCATGCGGATCCATTCCAGTTCGTGCTTGAGCGTGCGCTGTCGCTCGCTTTCCTTTTTCTCTTCAAGGGCCAGTCGTTTCTGTTTCTGTTCCAGCCAGGAGGAGTAATTGCCCTTCCAGGGAATGCCGCGTCCCCGGTCAAGCTCCAGGATCCAGCCGGCAACATTGTCTAAGAAATAGCGGTCATGGGTCACGGCAATGACCGTTCCGGCGTACTGCTGGAGATGGTGCTCCAGCCAGGCCACGGACTCGGCATCAAGGTGGTTGGTGGGTTCATCAAGCAACAGGATATCCGGTTGTTTCAGCAGGATCCTGCACAGGGCCACCCTGCGTTTTTCACCGCCTGACAGCACATTGCAGAGTGTTTCACCGGGGGGGCAGCGCAGGGCATCCATGGCCATTTCAAGCCGACTGTCCAGGTTCCAGGCATCCACGGCATCAAGCCGGTCCTGCACCTCGCCCTGGCGTTCGATCAGGGCCTGCATGGCATCGTCATCCATGGGCTCGGCAAACTGTTCATTGATCGTATTGTACTCTCCAAGCAGATCCACGGTCTCCTCGACACCCTGCTCGACGATTTCGCGCACGGTCTTGTCCGGATCAAGCCGGGGTTCCTGTTCGAGAAGATCAACGCTGAAGCCTTCGGAGAGGATGGTTTCTCCCTCAAAACCGGTATCCACGCCTGCCAGGATGCGCAGCAGGCTGCTTTTCCCGGAACCGTTTAAGCCCAGGACGCCGATCTTGGCACCGTAAAAATAGGACAGGGTGATATTTTTTAAAACATACTGATCCTTGTACTGCCTGCTTACCTTGATCATCGAGTAGATGATTTTATGTGCTTCAGCGGCCATATCTTTCCATTGTTTGTAACCTAAATCCTGCACTTCGAAAATGAAGAAAAAATTAGGTGTAAGGGTTTTTCAGGGTTTATAGGGTTTCGAGGATTTACCCCATTGGAACAGTTTTGTAAAGACATGTTCAACGCAAGCTGCTCAGGCCCACGAAACTGCCGTTATTGTCCTCGGCCAGTCGACGCATCAGGGCGGCAAAACGAATGATATGGGCCTCCGCGCCCGGCTGGGTGAACAGAACCGGAAAGCCCACCGCATGGATTCTCACCCGGTGGCGGCCATCCGGGGAGGCATGGTTTATTGCAACAACGGTGTCAATGACCTGCTTGAGAAAAGGGGCCAGGTTTATTTTTGGTTCTTTTTAGGACGTCCCGATCCCTTATTGGAAATTCGAATCCCAAGCCGGTTGGATATTTCCTGGAGAAATCGATCACCACCTGTCAACTGCCCTCTTTGCAGTGCCTCCCGGATCAACTTAATTTCCCCCTCGGGAATAGTACCGGCAACGTATTGGGCATACGCCTTCCGGCGCTCTTTCTTGTTCTTGCCAAGCGCCAGGTAACAGCTGTCATAATCAACCACCGGATCTTTCCTGTCTGTCACCTTGCTGAGATAACTGAACCACCTGTATTGATCAGGGCTCACAACCATACCGGCACGGACAGGATTCAGCTCTATATACCTGCAGCAGGCGGACAGGTATTCCCTTGCCGAAACCACACTGGATTTAAACCTGCCTTCCCAGAGACTGCCTGATCGACCATCGAGTTTGTTGACATAACGGGTCTGTCGTCCGGCAACCCTTCTCATCAACTCTGCGTCCGGATCATCGCCAGGGGCAACAATTAAGTGGACGTGATTGGTCATGAGACAATATGCATAAATCCTGCAGCCAAACTCCTGTTTGGAAAAAATAAGATTATCCAGATAATACCTGTGGTCTTCATCTGCAACAAAGACAGCCTGTCGGTTATGACCGCGCTGGACAATGTGATGGGGCGTATTTGGAAAGAGAATTCTCAGTGGTCTCGGCATGTGAGATGCGTACCAAACTTTGGTCGGAAATGCAAATAATAAACCTGACCCCTTTTTCCCATTTTTCGCCTCGAATAAACTTTTGTCGCTTGACAACCGGGGGCCTTCTAAGTGTTTGCTGTTACAAGGTTGTGTGAGTTCGTTTGAGAAAAGTGTTTTTTGACTTCTCTATCAATGATTTTACCCACTTTGCTTTTAGCTATTTTCATATTGTAGCGCACCTGTAGGTTCAGCCAGAATTCCGGTTCAATTCCAAAATACTTGCCAAGACGTAACGCAGT
>WFRY01000285.1 GCA_015486315.1 Desulfobulbaceae bacterium | reverse complement strand
TCAGGCCTGTTATGAAAAAGTCGTTAAATAACGGGATGTAACTGTTCAGGGGTGCGCCAGATGTTCATAAGCAGCCCGATCAGCTATACACCAGGTATGCTGGGCGGGCTGATCATGGACAGATGGTGTGCCCCTGAGCAGTTACGTTTTTTTTATGGGGCGGGGACAACAACGTAAACCACATCCGAGCCTCTGAAAGACTGCTGGTAGTAGTCGTTGCCACATTTTTTGTACTCAATACCGTTTCTGATGACGGTTGTGCATGATGGTGGAATCGATGCGACCATCGCACCAATGGCCAGCCCGGCAACAGCTGCCGCAAGTACGGATCCGCCGCTGTAGTAGTTTGAATCATAGTGGTTATAATAATGTGCCCGTCGTACCGGTGCCACAGGAACCGGTCTTACAATAGGTCGAGCTACGGGGCGACCATAGACGGGCCGGGCAGCGGCGACGGAACGTGATGCACTGCCATACGGTGTCCGGACAGTCGTTCGTGCCGCAGCGCCTCTGGGACCGGCTACTGCGGACCGGGTTATCGATCCCCGTGGACCGCTTCTGGTTACCCGGGCTCCCCGGGCAGCCTCAGCTGTTGCTATTCCGGCTAAGGAAGAAAGATATCGACTGGTCGGCAACACCATATTCGAGCCAACCATTACAAACGATAAGAGTAGGATGGATATTTTTTTCATTTAGACTCCTTTACTGCCTGCTTGAGTTGGGCAATTTCTTCCTGGGTGAGAAATTGAATCTGCTTATCTTCAGCCGAAGGGCTGAACTCAAATGTTTCTTTTGCAAATTTTGTCGGTTCCAGGCTCCTGATGTTGATCATGTATCGTGGTGCGGAAGGCAGTAGTTTGGAAACAATCATAAACCGTTTGGGCTTTGCCTCTTTTCCCGCTTCAATCCAGAGCTGGAAATCTACTTCATTGCCCCGGTACGCCAGATGGTTACATTCAACGCCATCAACCATCACCTTACCGAGAAATGTTCCGGAAACAGCGTCGGACATCATACCATCGTACAGATTCGTGTAGAGCAGGTCCCTTCCCGGAGCCTGCAGGCCCAGCTCAGTCATTGCAAAATCCATCATCTTATCGATTGTAGGCGGTACCTGTTCCCTGGCAAAAACGTGATGTTGCAAGCTGTGCAGCACCAGCTCCGAGCCGTTATAGAAGATTTCCTGGTTGCGAATAATACCGACCCGTTTGGCATACAGCTTATCGGGTCGTTCAATGGAAACATCGACCTGCGTTGTATAGGTTAAAATTTCTCCTTCATCGGTAACAATATCAAGCAGCGTTTCCGCTTTCATTGCCAGACTTTTTTGTGAGCTGATATATGCATCCGCAGCCCTCAGCACTTTGTCTGCTGCAGGGTCAAATGGAGAAGTTTTTTCTACTGCAGTATCCGCCGCAATGACCTGTGCAGCCATGAGGACACCTGATACGACGCAGCATAATACAACGGCTTTCAATTTCAGCGACATCTACAACCTCCTTGGTTATTATTATCTTTTTCCCTGCCTGGAAGTGCAGGGAAAAAAATGCTTATTTATCATGATTGTATCTCAAAGAATGTTGAAATGCAATTGTTGATCTTTGCCCGAACAGAATGTTTTTTATCAAAAAGTCCTTTATTTCTATTGTATAGTGAGCCGTTTAAGCCGCAGCGCATTCAGTACAACTGAGACTGAACTTAAACTCATTGCCGCAGCTGCAATGATCGGGCTGAGCAGGATTCCGAAAGACGGATACAGGATACCGGCGGCAAGGGGAACCCCAAGTGAGTTGTAGACAAAGGCAAAAAAGAGATTCTGCTTGATATTTGCCATAGTGGCCCGGGACAGTTTCCTGGCCCGGACAATGCCTGTCAAATCACCCTTTACCAGGGTAACTCCGGCGCTTTCCATTGCTACATCCGTGCCGGTTCCCATGGCAATGCCCACCTGGGCTCCGGCAAGGGCCGGAGCATCATTAATACCGTCTCCGGCCATGGCAACGATTTTTCCGGCATCCTGAAACCGTTTCACTGCAGCCGCCTTTTCATCGGGCAGTACTTCGGCAACCACCTCGTCAATATCAAGCTGTGCCGCAACGGCCTCTGCTGTAGCCCGGTTGTCTCCGGTCAGCATTACCACCCGTACCCCCTCTGCATGCAGTTCTGCAATGGCTGCAGGGGTCGACTCTTTAATTGGATCAGATACGGCTACAATGCCGGACAACCGGCCATCGGCTGCAACAAACATGACCGTCTGCCCTTCCGCCCGCATTTCCTCCGCCTGTGAGGCCAGTTCATCTGTATTGATCCCGGCATCTTCCATAAGTCTGTGATTGCCGAGCAGGACATGTTTCCCGTCAACAGTCCCCTGAACTCCTTTGCCGGTCACAGAGTCAAAGTATTCCGGATTCACAGTGGCGACCTTTCGCTCTGTTGCACCTGCAAGAATTGCTGCTGCCAGGGGATGTTCACTTGATTTCTCCAGGCTGGCGGCCAGGCGGAGCAGGGTGTCCTTATCTGTATCGGCAGCTGCCGTCAACCCGGTGAGTTTGGGCTTGCCCAGGGTCAGGGTACCGGTTTTGTCTACGACAAGTGTGTCGATTTTTCGCATGGTTTCGATTGCTTCAGCGTTTTTAAATAACACTCCCATGGAGGCACCTTTGCCGGTTGAGACCATGATGGACATGGGCGTGGCCAGGCCAAGTGCACAGGGACAGGCAATAATCAGCACGGACACTGCTGCAATAAGTGCATGGGCAAGTTTTGGTTCCGGACCGACAAAGAACCAGACGCCAAAGGCAATCAGGGCAATACCGATCACCACCGGGACAAAATAACCGGCCACAAGATCCGCAAGTTTCTGGATGGGCGCACGGCTGCGCTGCGCATCGGCAACCATCTGGACAATTCGTGCCAGCAGGGTATCGCTGCCTATTTTTTCCGCTCGCATGGTGAGCGAACCCGTGCTGTTGACAGTGGCGCCTATTACCTTGTCCCCTGCCTGTTTTTTGACTGGAATCGGCTCGCCGGAGATCATGGATTCATCCACGGAACTTGAGCCGTCTATGACCTCACCATCCACCGGCACCTTTTCACCGGGCCGGATTCGTAAAACATCACCGACCTGAACATCCTCCAGCGGGATCTCGCGTTCACTGCCGTCTGCCTCTATTTTTCCGGCGGTTTTGGGTGCAAGTCCCAGCAGGGCCTTGATGGCTGCTCCGGTCTGACTGCGGGCACGAAGTTCCATAACCTGTCCAAGCAGAATAAGGGTGACAATAACGGCGGCAGCCTCAAAGTAAACGGCAACGGATCCGTCCGATCCGCGCATGGAGGCTGGAAAGATTTCAGGAAGAATAACCGCGATAAGGCTGTAGCCATAGGCAACGGAAACACCCAGGCCGATCAGGGTGAACATATTGAGACTGCGGTTGATCACAGACTGTACGCCCCGGACAAAAAAGGGCCAGCCTGCCCAGAGGACAACCGGGGTTGCCAGGATGCATTCAATCCAGCCCAGGGATTTATCCGATGCCAGTTGTTCCAGCAGGTATCCCCCGGGCAGCATGTCCCGCATGGCGATAATCACCAGCGGCAGGGTCAGGATTGCAGCGAAAATAAATCGCTTACGCATGTATTCATATTCAGGATTTTGTTCATCCTCACCCGGAGCAATAGTCTTCGGTTCCAGGGCCATACCGCATTTGGGGCAACTGCCCGGCTCATCCCGGACTATTTCCGGATGCATGGGGCAGGTAAATTTTATGCCTGTCGATGATGTTGAAATGAGTGGTTCCAGGGCCATGCCGCATTTGGGACAGCTTCCCGGCTTATCACTCTCTACCTCCGGGTGCATGGGGCAGGTATAGATGGATCCTGATGGAGCGGGCTGTGCAGGCACCGGTTTATGAGAAGAGTCCTCGGTGATAAATGCGGCCGGATCTTTTGTGAATTCACTGAGACAGTGCTCACTGCAGAAGTAATAGGTTTTGTTGTCGTGAACATGGGGCAGGAATTCATCTTTCTTGTCAGTACCCATGCCGCAGACCGGATCAACATAATGGATCGTTTCTTGCCGGTTGCTGTGGTTGTGAGAAGTTGGAGTTGTCATGGGATCACCTCCTGGTGAGCAGGATAAAAGTCAGTGGCAGGACCGGGTAAAATTACAATGTTTGCTCTACCCCTTACCTGCATAGAGTGGTCCTAAATGATAATGATCTTATTTCTGTGCTATAATTATCTGAAATTATAAATAAAACAGGTATGCCTTATGCCGGGTGATTGACAACGGATATCTCCAGTTGCCTTATTCTGAGGCAGTTGGAGTGATGGAGGTACAAACGGTG
>WFRY01000284.1 GCA_015486315.1 Desulfobulbaceae bacterium | reverse complement strand
TTAAGATTACAACGGTCTGTCAAGGAAAGGCGAAGATAAGAAATGGTGCGGGAAAACATATCGACCAGACCGTTTGCATCCACGGGGGAACCGCTATTTGTATCAGACATTGGTTTGGGGTTGACCTTCTTGCGTTTTGACGTATAAACCAGCAGGGTGTACAATAGAATAAGGCTGAAAAGATCCGCTGATCAGGACACTCTCTCGTTCAAAGGAACCACTGATACCACTAAGTTCTGCTGATTGCAACACGACCCTGAAAATATGCTCATACTTGCCATTGAAAGTTCCTGCGACGACACTGCCGCAGCAGTACTGGAAGATAACCGACAGGTGCTGTCCAACGTGATCAACAGCCAGTTTGAAGTCCATGCCAGGTACGGCGGTATCGTACCGGAACTCGCCTCCCGCTGCCATATCGAAAACATCTGGCCCGTGGTGCACGAGGCACTGGACGCTGCCGGTATATCCCTGACTGAAATAGAACTGATTGCCGCCACCCGGGGACCGGGACTTGTCGGCTCCCTGCTTGTGGGATTTACCTTTGCCAAGGCTGTTGCCCTGGTAAACAGTATTCCCTGCACAGGTGTTGACCATATGGCCGGTCACCTGCTGGCTGTCATGCTTGAAGAACAACGGCCTGCCTTTCCCTACACCGCACTGGTGGTCTCGGGAGGCAACACCTCTCTCTTCACGGTTAACAGCACAACTGAATTCCTGCTCCAGGGACGCACCAGGGATGATGCCGCCGGCGAGGCATTTGACAAAGTAGCCAAGCTGCTTCAACTCGGTTATCCAGGCGGACCGGTGGTCGGCAAGCTGGCTGAAAAAGGGAACCCGAAGGCCATTGCCTTTCCCCGCGCCTGGCTGGATCAAGGAAGCCTTGATTTCAGTTTCAGCGGCCTGAAAACTTCTGTTGTCAACTATGTCAACCGCTGCCGGCAGAAAAATCTACCACTGCCTGTTGCAGACATCTGCGCCTCCTTTGAACAGGCAGTGGTGGATGTCCTGGTGGAAAAAACCATCTTGGCGGCAAAAAAATCAGGTCATAAAAGAGTAGTCATCGGGGGCGGCGTTGCGGCAAACAGCCAACTGCGCAGCCAGATCAGCAATCGCTGCAGCGAAGAGGGAATGGACGCATTTATCCCCTCCCCCGTCTACTGCACCGACAATGCCGCTATGATCGGCCTTGCCGGTTATTATCAGTTTGCAAAAGGAGCAACGGTGGGGCCTGATGCGGATGCCTTTTCCCGTTCTCCGCTCAACTGACCATGATCCGAAACATTTCCCGTCTGCCCAGGTATTACCTCCTGCGCATCAAACGCTTACGCGGCGATCCACATTACCTGGCCAGCGGTATAGGCTTTGGGGTTTTCATGGGGATACTGCCCCTGATTCCGGTGCAGACCCTGCTTCTGATCCCGTTAAGTGTTGCCTTCCGGGTCAGCACCATTGCCGCACTTATTGCCGCTACCCTGATCAGCAACCCCCTGACCTTTGCCCCCCAATATTATTTAACCTGGAAGCTGGGCAACTTTATCATGCCCGGCAAAATTTCCTGGCAGCATCTTGAACATGTGCTGGTGACCATTGAAAACGAGGGCCTGCTGGACGGTGTTACCACCTTCAGTCATTTAGGATTTAATGCCATCTCCGTCATTCTGACAGGTGGGGTGATCATCGGCATTCCCCTGGCCATTGTCAGTTATTTTGTTTCATTGCATTTCTTTCGTACAGTGCGGAGAAAACGTGCGCAAAGGCATAAACTCGATTAAAATAGAACAATGGTCTACCAGAAAACAAAAACCATCCTCCGGGACCAGGGCCTGGCCCCGGCAAAAAAACTTGGCCAGAATTTCCTGATACACCGACACACTGCAGAACGTATTGTCGATCTCGCCGGTATTACTGCAGATGACACCGTGCTTGAAGTCGGGGTTGGCCTGGGGGCGCTGACCAATCCCCTGGCAGAGGCTGCAGGAAAGGTAATCGGTCTGGAGACGGACTCCGGTATCATCCGACTGCACCGGGAACAGGGGACGCTGGCTGACAATGTACAGCTTATCCATCAGGACGTGCTCAAGGCTGATTTTAAGGAACTCGCCAATCAATGCAACAGTCGTTTAAAGATCATAGCCAACCTGCCCTACTCCATCTCCTCACCTTTTCTGTTCAAACTCATTGAACACCATGAACGTGTTGACTTTGCCGTTGTTATGCTGCAAAAAGAAGTGGCCTTTCGTTTACTGGCACAGCCGGGCTGTAAAGAGTATGGAACACCAAC
>WFRY01000283.1 GCA_015486315.1 Desulfobulbaceae bacterium | reverse complement strand
TTTGGTCGATCTGATTGAGTGAAACCGCAGGCGTAGCAGGGCTACGTTGAGGATTTCGCGATTGAAGATCGGCCGAAGATATGTTGCAGTGTCTACTCAGAATGTGAAGTTATTTTTGAGGGCACCCTAAGCGGCCTGTTAATCGTTTTTTGCTGCTGCCGGCATCGGGATACGGATTGACAGGGGACGGGAGTTGTTGCCGATCATGCCGTCTTCGTTGATTGCCCTGATTTGAAAGCGGTAAGCATTGCCCGGCTCGAGTTGATCGCTGTACAGGAAGCTTGTGGCCCGGGTCTCGCCCACTTTTGTTGAGAGAAAACCCATGCTTAAAATTTCATAATGATCAATATCTTTTTCCCGGTTTTTCTGCCACTGCAGCATGATTCCCTGAGCGTCTAACTTTATGGAGAGGCCTGCAGGGGCTGTGGGCCGGGGTTTTGTTGTTGCGGTGACCGGTGAGAAAAAGGCCCCTTTCAGCTGGTCATTATCTATTGCCCGCACCTGGTACCAGTAGGTACTTCCGTCACGCAGTCCGGAGTCCTGGTAGCTGGTTGCCGGCGCTGGTACTGTCGCAATTTTGCGTAGATCATCCCCTGTCTCTCCGCGGAAAATTTCATACGCGGTAATGTCGTTTTCCGGATTGGCCTGCCATTGCAGGTTGACTTTGCGGTACAGGTTATGGGAGGTTCGTATGCCCCGTACTGTCCCGGGTGCCGGTTTAGTGGTGGCTGAGACGGTTTCTGAGTCTGCTGAAGATATATCAAGTACATTAACGGACTGCAGTCGGTAAAAGTAGGTGCAATTGTTTTTCAGGGAGGTGTTCCAGGAACCGGTATCCGTATACTCCTGGGTCTCTCGTCCGCGGACAAAGTCTATCTGTTGAAAAGGTTCCTGCCCGTTATCACTTCTCAAAACAGCATATCCCTTGATGTCCGGATCTTCTCCGGGTGACCAGAACAGGGGGATCTTTCCCGGTTGATTCTCAATAGCCTGCACTTCGGTCGGCGGCAGAGGTGCTCCCTTGGTTCGCGCGGAAACCACCGGCGAATCTTTACTCTCTATCTCAATCCTGTTTTTGGTGCGAATGGTATAATAGTAGGTGGTGTCGTCTGCCAGGCTGCCGTAATTATTGTGTCGACCTGAACCGTAATCAGTGTAATTCTGCTGTTTGCGCTCATTGATATCAGCAATTTTTATAAAAGGACCGTCGGGCATGGTGCTGCGATAAATGGTATAACCGGTAACGTTTGGATCCTGCGAGGGAGCCCACAGGAGCTTGATATAGCGCAGGTTGTTTCCTGAAGCCTGCAGGGCATCCAGGGGTTTTGGTGCTCCGGAGGTCGTCACCGAAAACGGTGGAGCAGGGATATTTGCCAGGCCTGATTCGGTCAGCCCTATGACGGTGTAGGAGTAATTTTTTCCATCCTTGAGACCAGTGTCCTCAAGGATAATCGGGCCTTGATCATTTTTGACAGGGGCGGCATGGGAGGCAAACACACCTTTCGGGTCTTCTGCTGACAGCAGCTGGTATGCGGCAAAGGTGTAGGGTGGGTCCGGCTGGAGAATTACCCTGACTTTACGAAGTTCTCCCCGGGTAGAGATAACGGTCGGAGCAGGAAGCATCGGGGAAAAGATATCACCTTCTGTAATCATTGCCTGCATGAGTTCCTGCAGGCAGTTGTCCATGATTTTGTCGGCCTGGGTTTTGTTCAGTTGACGGGTTAATTGTGCACCTTTACATGCAACACGAAGATACCAGGCTCTTTTCCCGGTCCGGGCATCCGTCATCTGGATGTTGATTGTCAGTGATGTGAGCGGCTTTCGCTGTTTCAGGGATCCTTTCCGGTGGGGGAGTACAACGGCATGAATGACTCCCCGGGCTCTTAATGTCCGGCCGAGTTCAACGGCATGCTGCTGCAGGTTGTTATCTTTATGCTGTTCTTTCTGTTTTTTAAGCTGGTCTGCAACGGCGGATAACGGGAGCAGTTTATATTTTTTTGTTTTGGCCAGGGCTGTGTAGAACGATTCGGTGAGCGTTGCAGCAAGAGAGGGATCGTCGGCCTGAAAGGGAAGAACGGCTACCTGGTTGAAGAGGATCGTCCGCAGTGCAGTGGCAAGGGTGACATCTGTTGTAGAACAGGACACGGTTTTGCCCTGTTCTGCTGCAGCTGTCGGGCTGCCCTGGAAGGTGCAGAACAGGAAAACAAAGAAGAGCAGCGCGGGCTGAAGCCACAGTAGGCGATGAAAATTGATAGGATGCATGGGCTAAATAGCTGAGTCAGTTGTGACGGTTTGTGAAATACCGAACTATTGATGAAACGTAAGCGCTTCATTAACTACACTCTTGACATGATAACATCTCGGTATGTAAGCGTTTCAGGAACGCCCTGCTGTGCGTGATCAAGGCTCCCGATAATACCCCTTATCTGGGGACTTGAGCGCGTACAGCAGGGTGTTCATGGAGCGCTTACGATGAAACTACCAGATTGCGATCCCTTTTAAAACCCCAATCAGAATAAACCAGATATTACAGGCAGGTCTCAGCCATGCCTCTTGATTGTGTCGGCAAGCCTGCGGACGTGCTGCATGGTTTCCGGGAGATCGAAGCTGAGGAGTTTTCTTTCCAGCATGATCAGTTTACCGTTGATTAAAACGGTCTGCACGTCTCTACCGTCGGCGGCATATACAAGCAGATCAATTCCGTGCATGGGCTGGAGATGCGGCGTATCAAGGTTGATCAGTATGATATCCGCCTGCATGCCTGCCTTCAGGGCACCGGTTTTCCCCTGCATGCCGATTACCTCTGCCCCGCCGACAGTTGCTGCCTGCATGATGTCTGCTGCAGGTACTGCCACCGGGTCAAGAGATTTGATTTTCTGTACTTTTGCACAGATATCCATCTCCCGAAACATATCCAGGCCGTTATTGCTCGCTGCCCCGTCCGTTCCCAGTCCTACCTGAATACCTTTTGCAAGCATGCTTGCAAGCGGTGATATTCCTGAGGCCAGTTTCAGGTGACTCTGCGGACAGACAACAGCCTTTGCCCCGCGAGCTGCCAGGATATCCAGGTCTTCTTCATCTGTCCATACACAGTGGACGCAGACTGTTGCCGGGTCCAGGATACCCAGGGCATCGAGATGCTTGACAGGCGATGTTCCCTGCATGTTGCCTATCATGTCCGGCTCTGCTTTACTTTCCGCCACATGGATAAACAGGGAGACGTTGGTATCCCGGGCCAGTTTTTTTGCTCGCTGCAGAGTGGCATTACTGCAGGTGTAGGGTGAGTGAGCAAAAACAGCCGGTGTAATGAGCGGGTTTTGATTCTGCCAATGGTTGATGAACTCTTCAGCCGCAATGATGTTGTCGGCAGGATCCGGCACACCGGGAGCAGGAAAGTCGATCACCCCCTGGGCTGCAACCGCCCGCATACCGGCATCGGCAAAGGCACGGGCCGCGTCATGCTCAAAGAAATAACCGTCGGCAACCGTGGTGGTGCCGGACATGATCATCTCGGCTGCCGCAAGTTTCGTGCACCAGTAGACCATGTCCTCACTGACGTTGGCTGCCTCGGCCGGAAAGATATAATCGTTGAGCCACCGGACGAGTTCCAGGTCATCGGCCAGGCCGCGAAACAGGGTCATGGCACCGTGACAGTGGGTGTTGATCAATCCGGGCATGGCCAGCTGATTCCGACCATCGAGGACTGCTGCCGCCTCAATATTTTTAAAATCAGTTGCCGGGCCGATCTGTTGAATCATATCCTCGCCGACTGCAATGCAGCAGTCGGCGACCAGTGGATCTTCCCCCTGGTTTCCGGGCAAACAAATATTGGTAATGAGAAGGTCTGTTTTCATGATAAAAAGTAAGGTTATTTCCGTAACAAATTATGGCTAAAGAGAAGCATACCAACTATACTCCCTCAACCGAACAAGGCAAGGAGCTTGAGTCAACCGGCTTCATGTTGGAGAAATAGTATAACCCGGCCACTCATGGGCCGTTAACATAGCAACTTCTCAATCAGTAGTGGTAAAACGCCTGGATCCCGGATAACTAGTGTCTGTCCATAAATGAGAATTTTTGTTCGAGTTCAAGGAGCATAGAAAAATAAAAAGCGCAGCATATTAAGCATATGTGAGTATTTTTATTTTTCGTAGCGACGCAGAAATCGGGCAAAAAGGCCATTTATGGACAGGCACTAACTACATTCGGGGATGACGATCGTACTCCGTCATCCCGGTATGTTGCCAGCCGGAGACAGTGGAGACGTCGATCCATAAAGTAAGATACAGCAACGTGTCGCTACTTGTTGAGAAGTTATTTAACATAGAGGTAACAATGGGTTTTCAATGTGGTATTGTCGGTCTTCCCAACGTGGGCAAGTCGACGATCTTTAATGCGCTTACCGCTGCGGCAATTGATGCGGAAAATTATCCCTTCTGTACTATAGAACCCAATGTGGGCGTAGTGCCGATGCCGGATAACCGTCTGGATATATTGGCAGATCTGGTGAAAACCCGTAACAAGGTATCTACCCAGATGGAGTTTGTCGATATTGCCGGGCTTGTCAAGGGGGCAAGCCGGGGCGAGGGACTGGGCAACCAGTTTTTAGGCCATATCCGTCAGGTTGATGCAATTGTACATGTGGTGCGCTGTTTTGAGGATGACAACATCGTCCATGTGGACGGTTCCATTGATCCCATCCGGGATCTGGAGGTTATCTCCATGGAACTGATCATGGCTGACCTTGAAACCGTGGCCAAACGGTTGAAAAAGGCTTCCAGTCAGGCAAAATCCGGTGATAAAAAGTTCATTGCCGAGGCCGCCTTTCTGGAAAAACTGCAGGCAGTCCTGGATGAGGGGAAACCTGCCCGGGTCCTGGAACCGGAGACTGATCCGGAGCGGGAACTGCTGCGGGATCTCTGCCTGCTCACCATAAAACCCGTGCTGTATGTGGCCAATGTCAGTGAAGACGATCTGGCTGCGGGTAATGCCTTTGTTGACCGGCTCAAAGAAGCGGCTGATAAGGAAGGTGCATCCGTGGTGACCATTGCCGGTGGCATTGAACAGGAGTTGAGTCTGCTGGATGAAGAGGAACAGCGTGAATTTTTAGCCGATATGGGGATGGACGAGCCGGGGTTGAATCGTTTGATCCATGCAGGCTATGAACTGCTTGGGCTGATTACCTATTTCACTGTGGGCGAGAAGGAAACAAAGGCCTGGACCATTACCAGGGGAACGACCGCACCCGGTGCGGCTGGTAAAATTCATACCGATTTTGAGCGGGGTTTTATCCGGGCCGAGGTGATTGCCTATGATGATTACATCAGCTGCGGATCTGAAGCTGCAGCCCGGGACAAGGGCTTGATGCGTTCAGAGGGCAAGGAGTATGTTGTTCAGGACGGGGACTGTATCTTGTTTCGTTTTAATGTGTAGGGGGTGTTCCTGAAATAGTTACATTCCGGGTGTTATCAAACCAAGAGGTAACTTTTTGAAAACTGATGGTAAAACTCCTGGATCCCCGATAACTACATTCGGGGATGACGACAGGAATTACCTGTAACTCCGTCATTCCGGCATGTCTTTTTCTCGGAGATAGCGTAGACTTTGATCCATAAAGTAAGATACACAGACCTCGTAAAAACTGAGTGTTGCTTTAATCTGTTTATACGTAATATCAATCAATTGGATTTAAATTGGACATTTTGTACTCCATATAAATGATGTTTTTACCGTAGGAGCCCGCCCCCGCGGGCGATGACCAACTGCAATCGCCCGCGGGGGCGTGCTCCTACGAAACAAAGCTATTGCGTTGTCCAAAAAATGATCAGTTTTCTGCATCAATTTACGATGTCTGATACAGCGATTTGTCAACATTTATTGAGAAGTCAGGCCAAGTTCTGGACAGACACTAGTTTGTGAAGCAGGGGTGGAAATTTACAGTAGATAATCAGGTGGAAGGGTGATGGCCGGTTCAGGAAAAGAAATTTTTATAGCTGATTTGCAGGAAGGGCAGCAGGTTCGGGATATTTTTTTAGTGGCCCGGAAGAATCTGGCTGAAACCAAGGCCGGAAAGCCCTATCTGGCACTGTCTCTTATGGACAGGTCCGGTGAAATCGAGGCCCGGGTCTGGGATAATGCCGCTGCTTTTGCCGATCATGCCCGGGTGGGGAACTATGTTGTTGTCCAGGGGACGGCCAAGTCGTTTCGAGACCAGCTGCAGATGGGAGTTGTGTTTCTTGAACAGGTGAGTCAGCATTCGATTAATCCTGCTGATTTCATGCCTGCTTCCAGGCGTTCTGTTGCGGAAATGCAGGCGGAGTTGGATGGCTATATTGCATCTGTAACAGATACCGGTCTGCAGCAGCTCCTGGCGCAAATATTCAGTGGTGAGACTCTGGAGCAGTTTCAGACCGCCCCGGCTGCCAAAAAGATGCATCATGCCTATCTTGGCGGCCTGCTGGAACATAGCCTGTCTGTAACCGGTCTGGCCGATAAGCTGGCAGATCATTATCCGGAACTGGACCGGAATATTCTCATTGCCGGTGCACTGCTGCATGACCTGGCCAAGATTCGGGAGTTCAGTTACAGCAGCCCGCCCTTTGATTATACCGACCAGGGACGGTTGCTGGGGCATTTGGTCATCGGGGTGGACATGGTGCGTCAGGCCGCAGCGGAAATAAGCGATTTGACTTCCCGGCGACTGGACCAGGTCTGCCATCTGATTCTCAGTCACCACGGCCGGCATGAGTTCGGCGCACCGGTGCTGCCCATGACCCAGGAGGCACTCCTGCTCCATCATGTGGACGATATTGATGCCAAGATGAATTATACCGATCAGTTGCGTGAAAAGATCACGGAACATGGTCATCAATGGACGGATTACCAACGTCCCCTGGAACGTTTTTTGTACTTGCAGCCGCTTTCCGGGACTGAAGAGCAGCCGTCTCCTGCTGAAAAGAGGCCTTCTTCCGGGCGTAAAAAAAAGACGCAAACAGCGCAGAATGATCTCCATGAGCGGCAGCAGACTCTTTTTTAATCAGCCGCAATTATTAAAGATTTCAGGATTGGGCCCCATACTGTAATTATCAGGCTGAGCTTTGTATGGAATCAGATTTTATTTTTCTGTCCAACCTCTAATCAATAACCCCTTGTTTCCTGTTTTTAATGGCATTTTCAGAGATCGTCGGTCAACCAAAAGCTGTCAAACTGCTTAGTCGTTCCCTTGCGGGCAATCGGCTTGCCCATGGCTATCTCTTCAGCGGACCCGATGGGGTGGGCAAGACCACAACAGCCCTTGCCCTTGCCGCTTTCCTGTTCTGTCAAGCACCGGAAGATGGGCGTCCCTGCGGCCTGTGCGGCGGCTGTCTGAAGTTTACTTCCGGCAATCATCCGGATTTTCTCAGGATCAGGCCGGATGGTGCGGTTATTAAAATCGACCAGATACGGGCATTAAAAAAAGGGTTAAGTTTTTCACCGTTTGAGGGGGGAAAGCGGGTCGTAATCATCGAAGATGTCCAGACCATGGCCCGGCCGGCCGGCAACAGTCTGCTGAAGATTTTAGAGGAACCACCCCCTGATAACCTGCTGCTGCTTGTTGCCTCCGATTCCGAACCTATCCTGCCCACTATCATCTCCCGCTGTCAGGTGATACCTTTTATCCCCTTAACCACGGATGAAGCGACCACAGTCATTCAGAGGACCAATCCCGAACTGTCTGTCGAAGAGGCCCGGGCCATGTCCGTGCTGACCGGCGGTTGTCCCGGTCAGGCCATGGCCATGCACGATGAGGAGATGCTCCGGTTACGCAGCGCCTGTATTCAGGCCCTGCTGAGTACAGATCGGGGGGAGGCGGAATCAGTGGAGTCAGCGCTTGACCTGGCAGGGCGCATGGCGGATTTAAAAGAAGGACTGGAGCCGCTGTTGGACCTGCTGGCGGTTTTTTTTAAAGATGTCATGGTGGCCGCACTCTCTGATGCCGAGGTACAGCAGGACGCTGATGCGGGCAGGGCAAGAGAACGCTGGAATTTGCAGCAACTATCTGATATGGTACAGGCTGTTGATAATGCCGGTCCTTCACTGGCAAGAAATTGTAACCGCGGACTTGTCTGTGAAGTAATGATGCTCGAGTTGTTTTCAGCCGCAGGCAGGAACTGATTTTAAGCTGTACCACTGAATTTGCGACTCAATCGTAAGCGCTTACATTCAATCAAGAAATGTAATACCGGTTCGGCCGGTTTTAATATGTCAGAGAGTAAGGTGCACCAGGCAGACGAATCCTCCGATGCTGTGGAATCATCCGGCGGCAAGGAGGAGCAGCAGTTTTGTTACCGTATCCGTTTTCGCAAGGTGGGGCAGGAGTACACGGCGCAGGCGAACCTGTCGGACCTTGCAGGCGGTGACCCGGTTATGGTCAGGACTGATCATAATCTGGAACCGGCTGTAGTTGTCTGCCGGGCTGCCGGTGCTGTTGAGCCGGGGATGGAGCGTGGCGTTTCCTATGAGATTTTGCGTCGGGCTACCCGGGAAGAGGAAGAAAAATACGCCCGCCTGTCGATTCTTGAACAAGAGGCCTTTGATATCTGCCGGGACCGGATTCAGTATCTGCGATTGCCCATGCATCTGGTGCGGGTGGAACGGTTTTTCAACGGCTCCAAGATAATATTTTATTTCACTGCAGAGAGCCGGGTTGATTTCCGGGAACTGGTTAAAAAGCTGGTACAGGAGTTTCGGACCCGGGTGGAAATGCGCCAGATCGGAGTACGTCATGAGACCCAGATGACCGGCGGTATCGGTGCCTGTGGCCGGGAACTGTGCTGTACCTCATTTCTGAACAAGTTTGAATCCGTGTCTATCAAGATGGCCAAGACCCAGGATCTGCCGCTGAATCCGGCGAAGATCTCCGGTGTCTGCAATAGATTGCTCTGCTGTCTGACCTATGAATATGATGCCTATAAAGCAATTAAACGGGAAATGCCGCGCATCGGCCGTCTGATTAAACACGAAGGCGATATATATCGGGTGATTCGGCTTCACCCCCTGCAGAACACCGTACAGGCCTTCTCAAGAGAAGCCGGCGAGGTTCTGCTTACGGAAGAACAGTGGCGGGCTGCCGAACCGGTTCACAAAAATCAGCCCCGCAAACAGCATAAGGGCAAAAAAAGCAGTAGCCGCAAGTAGAGAGTCTTGCAGGCGATTTTACCTTTCCATACACAATTTTATGACAACCTATATAACAACACCAATTTATTATGTGAATGCCATGCCCCATTTAGGGCATGCCTACAGCACCATTATTGCCGATACCTACAGCCGGTTTCGCAGGCTATGTGGTGATGATGTCCGTTTCCAGACCGGTACCGATGAACATGGTGAAAAAATTGTTCAGGCAGCGGAAAACGAGGGGGTGAGCCCGCGGGAATATGTCGATCGGATTTCAGACAGTTTCCGCCATACCTGGCCGGGTCTGTCCGTGGAGCCGGATCATTTTATCCGCACCACCCATCCCGAGCATATCAGGACGGTGCAGGATATTCTGCAGAAGGTGTATGACCAGGGCGATATCTATTTTTCCGAGTATTCCGGTCATTACTGCAGGGGATGCGAGCGGTTTCTGACTGAAAAAGAGCTGGTGGATGGCAAGTGTCCGGATCATCTCACCGTGCCGAAAGAGATCACTGAGCAGAATTATTTTTTCCGGATGTCCAAATACCAGGACTGGCTCATTGATCATATTAAGGCCGATCCTGAATATATAACGCCTGAGCGCTACCGTAACGAGGTGCTCTCCTTTCTCAGCGAACCGCTGGAGGATCTGTGCATTTCCCGGCCTACCTCTCGTTTGACCTGGGGTATCCCGCTGCCCTTTGATGAGAAGTTTGTCACCTATGTCTGGTTTGATGCCTTGATTAACTATCTGACCGGAATCGGCTATCCGGACGGGCCTGATTTTGAAAAATACTGGTCAGCGGCAGAGCACGTCATTGCCAAGGATAT
>WFRY01000282.1 GCA_015486315.1 Desulfobulbaceae bacterium | reverse complement strand
GATTAAGCAATAAAAATTCGGATTACATACAAAGCTCAGCCATTAACAAATTCCTGGATCCCCGATAACAACACTCGGGGATGACGAGGTTTATCAGTATCATCACAGTAATCATGGTCCCGATTACGGGCAAGGATCATTTTTCAAAAGGATTGCGCAACAACAGTGTTTCTTCACGATCCGGCCCCACTGAGATAATTACCGGGGCAATTCCGGAAATATCCTCAATACGCCGGACATAATCTCTGGCCTTCTGGGGCAGGTCGGCAAGATCACGAACCCCTGTAATATCTTCCTGCCAGCCTTCGACTTCTTCATAAACCGGTTCAGCCAACGCGGTTTTGCGGATATTACTCGGCATACAGTCAAAAACTTCACCTTCAACGCTGTACTTGCGGCCGATCTGAAGTTTTGGCTGTCCCGACAGGACATCAAGCTTGGTTATGGCAAGACCGGTCAGGCCGTTTAAACGAACCGCATCGTTTGCGACCACCATGTCAAGCCAGCCGCAGCGACGACGGCGTCCGGTGGTGGCACCGAACTCTCCGCCTTTTTTCTGCAGTTCATCGCCGACCTTGTCACCTTCGGGCAGTTCAGAGGGAAACGGACCTTCTCCAACCCGGGTGGTATAGGCCTTCAAAATTCCGATAACTTCATCTATATGCGCCGGACCGAAACCGGAACCGATGCAGGCATTTCCGGCAATGGTGTTTGAAGAGGTAACAAAGGGATAGGTGCCGTGATCAATATCAAGCTGGGTGCCCTGGGCTCCCTCAAAAAGAATATTTTTACCTCCCCGCCTGGCCTTGTCCAGTTCCACGGATACGTTGCCGATAAAGGGGGCAAGTTTTTCTGCAAACCCTGCAAACTGCTCTTTAATCGCGGCAAAAGAAGCCGGTTCCGCGCCATATTGTTTGGTCAGGAAAAAATTCTTTTCCTCTACATTGGTCTGCAGTTTGGCAAGAAACTGATCGGTATCCAGGAAGTCACCCGCTTTTATCCCGACCCGTCCGACTTTATCCATATAACAGGGACCGATACCGCGTCCGGTGGTGCCGATTTTCTTTCCCCTGGACAGGGAGGCCTCGCGGGCATGATCAAGCATCTGATGGTAGGGCATGATAAGATGTGCATTTTCACTGATCAGCAGGCGACCGGGAGTGACCGGCAATCCTTTGCCGTTTAACTCGTCCATCTCCTGCAGCAGAACACCCGGATCAATGATCACACCGTTCCCGATCATGCAGGTCTTATCCTCATACAGGATCCCGGAAGGAATAATATGAAATACGTATTTTTTTCCATTAACGACCAGGGTATGTCCGGCATTATTCCCGCCCTGGAACCTGACAATGCAGTCTGCATAATTTGTGAGAAGGTCAACAACCTTTCCCTTGCCCTCGTCGCCCCACTGGGTTCCAACCACCACCACACTGGCCATGAAAAACTCCTGAATAAAAAAAATTACAAAAGAAAAGGCTGATCCCATTCCGATTCCGGAAGACAGCAGCCCAACACAAACTTAAAAAATATAGCCGAGAGTAGAGAAAAAGTCAAATACTCGATAACACGGCCTGAAAAACATGTATAATCATAAAATTGATTGGTTTCGTGTCAGCCCGGAGCATCAAGATCAGGCTCTATATTGATTTTGATCAAGGTGAGGGAAGATCTGCTATGGCAGAGTTATCAGTTTCAGCAACAACTCATGAGTCTGTTGATTGAATGGATTGAGATTATGCATATGCAAAAATTTACAGCAGGGACATCGTTGATATTCCGAGGATAATTTTTCATCTAACGCAGATATCCGGCTGAACTACAGTACATTAACAGCTCATTCATGATCGAGGAAAACTATTGTGACACCCAAGAGTCGAATGCAGCGTGAAGCCGCAACCGTTGAAACGATGATTCGCAAATATTGCCGCCTGCACCACAACAGCGACGACGACCTATGCAGCGAGTGCAGGGAGTTGCTCAACTACTCAAATCACCGCCTTGCCCGCTGTCCATTTCAGGAGGGTAAAACCACCTGTGGTAAATGCCGTGTCCACTGCTATAATCCGGCCATGCGGGAAAAGATCAGGGAGGTCATGCGGGATATCGGGCCACGCATGGTATTGTCCAACCCGATTATGGCACTTCGGCACGCTGTGGATGGATTAAGAAAAAAACCGTTGCAGAGAAGAAAAAACCGTTAGGCCCCCTGCTTGACACCTCCCGGCAAATCCCGTAAAGTGATTTTTTTAAGGTACAAACCGTCATTATAAAAAATAAATTTCTAATAATGATGACTTCGTAAAAAGAAACAAACCAGTTAACGTATGCAAATCCGTCCCTCCCCCAGGGAGTCGTCGGTGATCCATAACATTTTGCAACAACTGGATCAAAGTCTACGCTGTCTCCCGCCCAACTGATCGCGGGAATGACGGATTTGAAGACTTTTTACGAGACCATCAATAAACCGGAAAAGAGTTCACCTCTCTATACTTGATCTTATGTTTGGTATTGGTCTTCCAGAAATGATAGTTATCATGGCCGTGGCCCTTATTGTGGTCGGACCGGATAAACTTCCCGAGTTAGCCCGTTCCCTGGCCAAGGGTATAGGCGAGCTGAAGCAGACCCTGAATCAGGTCAAGGAAAACCTGAGTGAGGAGAGCAAGGTTATCAGCTCGGTTCAGGAAGATCTGAAAAAAAGCACGGACCAGCTGACGGAAAACCTGCTCGAAGGTGACAGCGACACATGGCATCCTGAAGACAGGCCGTCAACCGGGCAGGATGACGAAGAAGTTGATGTTATTGATCTGCAACCCCTGGCAGAACGGCCATGGGAAAAAGATGCCAACCAGGAACCGGAATCTGAAAAAAAGGGGCCGGAGGAAGAGCAGCAACAAAATGCACCGGCCCCTGACAGCCATACCCCCGAAGACGCGTCTGCTGTGGCCGGTACTAAGGACACACCGCCCCCCGCAGCATGATTGCCGCATTTGAACATTTCCGGCCCCATCACGAGGAACTGCGCAAACGACTGATCCGGGTCTTCCTGGCCATTACAGTCTGTACTGTCGTCGCCTACCTCTTTATTGATCAGATTGCGGGCCTCTGTACCCGGCCGCTTTTTTTAGCCGACCCGGCGCTGAAGACCCTGGTCTATACGAAACTGACCGAGGCCTTTATCTCCTATATCAAGCTGGCCCTGCTGGTCGGTATCCTGACCAGCTTTCCGTACCTGCTCTACCAGATCTGGATGTTTGTTGCCCCGGGCCTGCTGGAACATGAAAAACGGATTGCCCGCAAGATCGTCTTCTGGGCCACCGGGCTCTTTGCGGCCGGGGCATTGTTTTCCTTTTTTATTGTCCTGCCCAAAACACTCACCTTTTTCATGAGCTATGCCGGTACCAACCTTGAGCCAATGCCCAAGCTTGGTCTGTACCTTACCTTTGTCGCCCGGATGGTCCTTGCCTTTGCCATTGCCTTTGAGATCCCCTTTCTCATGGTCATGGCATCCGTCACCGGTCTGATCAAACAGGACCATTTTGCAGGCAAAAGAAAATATTTCTACATGGCCATTATCATGCTCTCTTTCCTGCTCACCGCCGGTGAGCTTACGGCAACCGTTCTGCTCTCCTTTCCCCTGTTCGGACTTTACGAGGCCGGGATTATTGCAGGCAGGGTCTTTGCCGGAAAAAAAGAACCGTCTTAATCAGCTAACTCTTCAGGTGGTGCAGAAAACTTGCAAAACCACCATCCTGTTAATGCGGTCAGGCGGCAGCATTAAACCGGATAATATACAGATCACCGGCCACCCAGCCATCTCCTTCCCGGCGCAGATCAGCCCTGGTTGAACGAATCACCTTACCGCTGTTCTTTTCAGCGACTTCAGCAATATACACAGGATGATGGGCAAATCGGCCGGTGGGACGAACCTGCCAGCCCGGTGTATCGCCATGCTCGGTTGAAAAAATAAACAGACCGCCGGGACTGCACCTGTCTGCAACCGCCTTAAACAACGGCTCAAGATCGGCCATGTAGGTCAGAAGGTCGGCTGCAACAAACAGGTCCGGCTGCTCTGTTTCCTGTTCCAGAAATCGTACCACATCATCGGCGGTGAGCCGGTCGTACAACCCCTTTTCCGCAGCTTGCGCAACCATCTTTTCCGAAAGGTCGACACCGGCCAGTTTCCTGCATCGGGTCCGGAAGGTCAGGCCGGCAAGTCCTGTACCGCACCCCAGGTCAACACAGTTTTTAAAATCCGTTGTACTGTCATATTGATCCAAAAACTCAATCAGTAATTCCGGAACCCGGTATTGCAACTTCTCCACCAGGCTGTGTTCAAAGGTGCTGCTGTACTGATCAAATAACTCCCGAACATACGCATTGTCCGGCGTGGTCTCGGCGGTTCCCTTAAGGGCTGCCAGCATATGGCAGGCACCCGGGTGACCGGGTCGAAGGGTGAGAAGCCGCTGATAGAGTTCTTCAGCCAGAGTGTAGTTTCCCTGCAGATGGCAGAGATAGGCAAAATTATTCAGGCCGGAGGTATGGTCGGGGTCCATATCCAGAAGTCGGCGATAATATACCGTTGCCTGGCTGTCAGCACCGTTTTCGCGACAGCAGTTGGCCAGATTAAACAAAATATCTTCATCAGGCTGCAGTTCCAGGGCCCGTTCATATGCCTGACGTGCTTCAGACAACCGGTTATCCTGTTTGAGTGCCAGGCCGAGATTAAACCAGGTGTCCGCGTCGTCTTTCTGGGCTGCAGCTGCCTGTGTAAATGCCGTTACCGCCTCGGCAAAACGATTCAGTTGGTACAGGGCCAGTCCCTGGTTATACAACACCAGATCGGCATCCGGATACAGGTCTAAAATCCGCCCGTAGAGTTCTACTGCCCGGGCATACTCCTCCTGCTCATGAGCGGCAAGGGCCTGACGGTATACCTGTTGTAAATCTTCAGCCATTTCTCACCCCACGGCTTCCATTTCCTGCTTGAGCAGACAGCAGGAAATCCGGTGACCGGGAGTGCCGTCGGCAAGATAATCAAGAGTATCAGGCTGCAGTAACTTATTCATCACACATCCCTCTGGTATATCCAGGGCAAAAAAACGATCTTCATTGAGCCCGTTCCTCTGTACCAGCTGATCATCCTCAATAGAAAAACTGTGAATAGGATAATCCTCACAGAGTGGGCACTGGTATACGCGGCCGTTGGGAAAGATAAAAAAATTCTCAGCCACCCGGCCCGCACATTGAAAGACATCTTCGGGATCAAGAAAAACCTTTGGATAGGTTACATGAATCCCGGCCCCGGCAGCCTCACGCGCCACCCCGGGAACAACATCCAGCCAGTGAAGCGGGTCCACCTGCCATTGCCCGCCCTTTTCCGGCTTACCGGCAGCCGGTTTGCCACGCAGGCCGATGACCTGAATAAAAAACCGCTGTACGCCGAGTTTTGCCAGCAGCTCGGGCATACGGTGCAGATGATCGATGTTAAGGGCGGAAACCGTGTAGATCAGACTGGTTCGAAAACCGAGGGCCACCGCTTTTTGCAGATTATCTGTACAGGTGGCAAAAACATTTTCACCCCG
This sequence comes from Desulfobulbaceae bacterium, assembly GCA_015486315.1. Lineage (GTDB taxonomy): Bacteria > Desulfobacterota > Desulfobulbia > Desulfobulbales > Desulfobulbaceae > Desulfobulbus_C. Next base: position 4,167 of record WFRY01000282.1, on the reverse strand, counting down.
AATGGGGTCATTTACCGCCGAATCCGGCCCATCGAGACTGAAACTCAGAAAATCGAGTTCCGACGGGGTCACCCGGTGGAGCAGGTCATGGAACAGGTAGCCGTTGGAATCAACAGTGACAGCGTAACGCATGGATTTTGCCGCCCGGATAATGGCTGCAAGATCCGGATGCATGGTGGGTTCACCACCGAGCAGAATGAGATTTGTTTCCTGCTGCGGGCGGGCAAACAGCTTTAACCATTTCAGCACGGTCTGCAGCGGAAGAGTGTTTGTTCCATGCTGGGATGGATTTATATAACAATGTCTGCAGGAGAGGTTACACCCGGTCAACAGATGAAAAAAGACGTTGCGCTCACCGGGCTTGAAAGCAACAGTACGGGCAACCGGTTCAATGATCATGGTTCTTCCTTGTTATGACAGTTTCAAAGTTTTTTTACACGTTGAGCTGAGCAAGGGTGTAATCGGCAAGCCGACTCCCCTGCCAGTATGAATAATTCTGAAAAAAACGGCCGAACAGGGCCAGACTTTCGCTGCGCAGAACAGACGGTACCAGTTCCACCTCCATGTCTTGATAGAGCGGAGTCAGGTTCTGCAATGGCAGGGAAGTACCACCGCCCATTACGTCTTCATAGGCCCAGACAAACCTGCGGATCCCGGAGAGCAGCATGGTGGCATAACACATCAGGCAGGGCTCCATGGTAGAGTAGGCGGTAATGGTCCTGCAGTCAATTCCCGGATATTCGGCGAACAGTCGATGCAGAGTTACCACTTCGGCGTGGTCAATCTCGTTGGCAAGCGCTCCTTCACTATTCCGACGGGAGCCCCGCGCCAGGACCTGTCCATTCCGCACCAGCACGCAGCCAACCGGAAACTCACCGCCTGCAAGGGCTGATTCGGCCTCATCAAGGGCCAGCCGCATGAACTGTTCATCGGCCTGCAAGGGAACACCTGTCTGCATTGTCATGGATTCTCAGTCACCGGTTTCCAGGGATGGACTGCACCTCGTAGCAAATATTTTTTCCTCACCCTTCACACCTCACACCTCACAAAAACATAAACCGACTGATCACAACGATCTACCAAGCCGGAGAATGTTTTTCGCAATGACAACCCCGGTCCGGGGTTGCACCCAGTCGTGCTTCCGGTCCTCAAACGGCAGATACACCAGGCTGTATGAAATATTTTCCGTCTGCGCCCCGGCGAGATAAGGAAAAATATTTTCAGGACTGGTGGCTGAGGCGGCAAGAATAACTTTAATTGCCTGGAGTGCTTCATTAAAGGGTAATGTTACCGGGTACTGGTTGGGTAAAACATACATCTCCTGGTCACCGTCAAAACGCCATTGGTTGACAGTAGCCTGGCGACCTGCTTTCAAAAACATCCTGGGCTGCAGCTTAAAGGCAGGAATCCAGAAACTCATCACCCGTTCCCGCCAGTCATTGTGAATGACAACAGGTTGATTGGTTTGTTGCATGAAGTCGGCAAAACTCCAGATCTTCATGGACGGAAGATGTGCTGAAATCTTCCAGAATGCCAGGTAAATAGCGGTGTCAAGTCCCCCGGGAATGATCCTGCAGTCAATACGCTCAAGTCCGGACCTGCCCAGATGCCAGGCAGTGTCGCAGTTACTGCAGGTCAGCACCAGGCAATCACCTTCACCGTCAAGGCTCCAGCCGCAGCGGGGACAGAGTGTTGCAAGAAACTTCACCTGCCAGCGAGGATTAAAGGGGGATCCTTTCAGGGGATAGGATGCCGCTTTTGCCAGTGTAATCAATGGGTCTCCTGTAACCACGTCCACCAGCATCTCATCTTCGCGCAGCAGTGGCAGATAGATAAAGCTGAGCTCCTCCCCGATATAGGCGCGGTGATATAACCGGCTGCCGTCCTTTCCCGACAGCGCATGAATACGGGCCACCTTTTCCAGAATGACCGGCGCCTTAACGGAAAGACGGAGAAAGCGTCCGGGATTCCCTGCACTGAGGCGGGCAAGTCGCATGGCCTGGGGACGCATGCCAAGAGAAGGCGGCAGACCGGGCATGGGAAATCCGGCCTGGGTGGTATCCACTACCCGGTGCGAGATACCGGTTTCAGAAACAAGAAAAACAGTCCCTTTGAAACGAAGATACGGGGCGTGCAGCAGCTGATCCTGAACAGCAGCGTCAACGTTGCCGGGCAGGGAATAACGGAAGGGGCCGTCTGCCTGGAGAAAATTCTTTATGCCGCAGTAAGGACAGGTCAACAACCGGTCTGATGCCGACAGGGTGACAGCACCACCGCATTGCGGACAGGGCTGTTCAACCCGGATATCCATTTCCCTGCCCCGGTATATCCATTTTTACAGTTGATGCCCGCAACTGTTGCAGAATGTTGCACCGGACAGATTTTCAGCTTTGCAATGGGAACAGATAATATTTTGAGGCTTTTCATCCGTCGGGTGGCCGCAGCGGGAACAAAAACGGGCGCCGGGCGTCAAATTCTTACCGCAGTTGCTGCAGCGCAGTAAGACAACCTGCTGGTGGCCGCAGAAGGGGCAGAACCGGGCATCTGCGGGAATCATGTTCCCGCAGTCGGAACACTTGATCTCCGCCGCTCCTGCTGTGGCGGCAGCCTGTCCTGTAGAGGGCATTCCCGCAAACATACCCGGCATCATCATGCCCATGCCAAGCCCCAGACCGGCACCGGCCTCGCCACCGCTCTCGGATGCCTTTTCCATGGCCATACCGGCTTTCATGCGGACAAACTTATCCATATCCTTGATCACACTCATCCGACTGCGATCGTCAATGGCGGTCTGAACCTCCTCAGGTGGAGTGATAGAGGTGATATAGAGTTCATCCAGGGCAAGACCGAAGCGGCTGAAATCTTTAACCAGTCTCTCTTTGATAACGGTTGCAAATTCGTCAAACTGTCCAGGTAGATCAAAAAGGGTGTCCAGGGTTTCTCCGAGGAAATCATTGAACCTGGAGACAATCACCCGCCGCAGATACTCTTCAACCTGTTTGGTGGAATACTTACCCATGGTCCCGGCCAGGCTATTGATAAACAGCACCGGCTGAACCACCCGGATATTAAATACGCCGTGTGCCCGCAGGCGGACAAGACCAAGCTCTGAATCACGGAACGCCACCGGATCCCGGGTCCCCCACTTCAGATTGGGAAAGACCTTGAGATTAACAAAATAGACCTCGGCCCGCAAAGGGCTGATCATCCCCCAGGGCGCGGAAAGAATCTTGGTGATTATCGGAATATTACCGGTTTTCAGCGTATGACGTCCCGGACCAAAGGCATCTCCGGCCCTGCCCTTGTAAAAAAGGACTGCAGCCTGGCTTTCACGTACTGTAAGCTGAGCACCGAATTTTATTTCTCCGGAACCATGCTCCGGCAGCCGGTGCAGCAGTTCCTGGCCCGACTCATCAAACCATTCCAGTGCTTCCAGCAGGATTACATTATCAACACCCATCCCAACCTCCCGGGAAAAAAGAACCTGTCAGGCTCCAGTCCTGTCTATAGCTCATACAGCTTCTCGTCATGTATCGGTGGCTTTGGCCCTGATCTGATTTTCTTCTTCATGGTTTCCAGACTAAAGGCATCCTCAGCGTCCATCAGATCACCCATTTCCTTTTCTATCTGGTCCGGATCTTCGCCCGCCTCCATACGCGACAAGGCCTCTTCCATCTGCTCACCCATGGAGATGCCGGTCTTATCAGAAAATTTTCGCATCAGGGCTGCCATCTGACGGGGATCTTCTTCATTCATCCCCTCAGCATCACGCATCAATCCCTCAAAGGCCTGTTCCATTTTTGTTTCATCAAGCCCGGCCAGGGGATCATCGGCATCCTCCTTTGCCCTGCCGATGGTGGCAAAAGCAGACATCTGTTTATGCAACTCTTTTCTACCACACCCGGGACAGTCCGGTCGTTTGTCAGTGTTAATCCGACTGGAAAAAAAGTTGAAAATCGTATTACAGTCCGGACAAAAAAATTCGTAGATAGGCATAGGAAATATCTATTCAATATAAATAATTATTATACTTGCCTGCTTACATTCAGCAGTTACCACAATCTTGATCGATATTTTGTAACTATTCAGGAGCACCTTACGGAGTCTGCGCTTACCTCTTCGCCCATTTAAGCCTGCTCGAGTAGCACAAGTACGCTTCACAGTCTT
>WFRY01000281.1 GCA_015486315.1 Desulfobulbaceae bacterium | reverse complement strand
CTACACGACGGATATCGTCCTGCAGATCGACTGGCCTTTAATGAACTGCTTGCAGATGAAGACTTCCAGGAGAGTATCCGGCAGCAATGCAGGCCGCAGAACGATGCCCTGCAACGCTATCTTGAAGATATCGGTTTTTATGACCACGGAGATGTAGCTCTGGTGGATATCGGCTGGCTTGGGACCATCCAGCGGTTTTTTGTTGACGCTGTCAGACATCGCCCTGATGTACCGCGTTGTCATGGCTTTCTTCTTGCTGCAACCCGGGGGATTCTGTATCCCACCACACCTGATAATTATGTCCGGGGCCTCATCTATGACCGAAACTGCTTTGAGATGGCGGGCAGTACAATACAGTATTGCCGTGATCTATTTGAAGAGGCATGCCGGGCGCCACACCCGACCCTTAACGGCTACAGGTTGACGGATCAGGGAGGAAAGAGTGGTTATGAGCTTGTGTTCCGGCAGACCGACGATGAAACCGGCAGGGCGGAGCAGGAACAGGACCGTCATTACAAATCGCTGCAGCGGGGACTGCTGGACGGCGCACAGCGTTACGGTGCAGCCGCTGCCGTACTTGGTTTTTCCCTGGCAGAGTTGAAACCCTGGTTGAATTATCTGCTGGTATCACGGATGGCCTTTCCCCGCACGGTGGAAATTGAGGAGATACGGTTCAAGCATCATCTTGACGATTTTCAGGGGAAACATGCACCAAAGGAGGCATGCCGTAAAATGCAGCAACATCTCTGGGACAGATCTGCAGCCGCACTCCGCTGGCTGCCCGGATTACGTCTGCGATATTTTATCTCTGAAATCAGGGCTCGCTTACGGGAATAGGAGAAGCTATGCCGAAGATAGCAAATAAGAGAATGGAAAGCGGGCGGGGCGATATTTTCCGTGTAAGCCGGCTGACGGTACTGAACCGCTGGATTCCTCTGGGAAATTTAGCCGGGGGACCGGGCTGGAGATGCTGTGCAACTCTGGCAGTGCTGCATTACTTAGGTCGTCCTCTGTTTATTGTTCTGGTTCGCTATGAAAATCAACTTACAGCCCTTTATCGACGCCTGAAATCGGTCAGGGGAGGGGATTGACCATTGCCCGTCTTTACAGCAAAAATACATGCCCTGGTCCTCCTTGTTGCCGTCCTGCTCTCGTTTTTTTATGTCACGCAGCTGGTGCAGAAGGCCACGATGACCCTTGAACTTGAAACGAGCAGGAAAACCATTTTCAAGGTCTACTGCCCCGATGCAGCGGGGTTGTATTCGGAAAAAAAGATGAGTCAGATTGTTATCCGACCCGGTCAAACCTGGTATAAGCTCAGGATATGTAATTTGGGCAAGGTGGATAAAATACGAATAGACACCTCGGAAAAACCGGCTCGGGTAACGTTAAAACATATATATATACAGCAGGCAGGTTATCCCCTGCTGGCGATTGATTCCATGGACCAGCGGGCGGAAATTATTGCCCTTGAAGGTATTAAAGAGATTAAAAACGGCCCGGACGGATTAGTCGTTGTTCCCGCCAATGGCGATCCTCAGCTGATTTATAAACTGCCCTCTTTTAACCATACGTTCCCCTGGCTGCAGGAGGGGTGGCGTCTAACCGCCATTTTTATTTTTGTCTATGGTGTTGCCTTTGCGACAGCTTCTCTGTGGGGTAATTTTTCCTATGTACCGATACTGCTGACTTTTGTTGCTGCCCTGATTGTCGTTATGGCCGGGATAAGTAAATTTGATACGCATCCCGACGAACCGGTTCATGTGGCGGCCGCAGCCTACTATCAGGATCATACCTTACCGGCCAGAATCGGGGACCCCGCCATACGACATACATACAGTGCCTATGGTGTTTCACGTCTACACTCCGGAGAGATAGTCTATCTGCTTGCCGGTAAGTTCATGCGTCTGCTCCAGCCTTTCCATCTGCAGCCTTATCAGAGTTTTCGATACTTTAACGTCTTGTTATTTTTTATTCTTCTGCTGCTGTCCCTCCGGCATGTCCGGGTTGGCCCCCTTCTGCTGCCTCTGCTGATCTCACCGCAGATCTGGTATGTCTTCAGTTATGCAGATTCAGATGCCTTTGCACTTTTTGTCCTGCTGATCGCGGCGTATCAGCTATGTCTGCCCACAACATGGTTTAATCGATTCATCAGCGAGGGGATGAGCCGTAAGACCATTATGCCGCTGCTGTTTCTTGGTTTGCTGACCGGATTGACCCTGCTTGTAAAAAAGAATTTTTATTTTTTTCACCTGTTTACTCTCGGTTACCTGGGATGGCGGGCTGCTTTTATGGAGGAGAATGCAAGGATTTTTCTCAAACGGTGTCTGTTGATAGGACTCATCGGATTGAGTATTGCCGGCATATGGCGGGCAGCGGATTACCGGGTAAATGGCCTTGACAGGGATGCGAAGCTGCTGCAGTGTCGGCAGGACTTTGCAAAACCAATGTATAAACCCGATACTCCGCTGGCAAAAAAGCATATCTATCTGCAGATGAAAGAGCGGGGCACTACCCTGAAACACTTTCTTGATATTGACCGCTGGGGAGAAAAATCGTTTCGCAGTTCAGTTGGTGTCTATGGGTATACCTCCATTTCCGCTTCCTTTGCCTATTACGATTTTGTCAGGATTGCCGGATTTGTTGTGTTGGCATTAATGAGTATTTTGATTATAATCCGCAGCGGAATAGCGGGTATCAGTCTACTGCTGCTGACTATTGCAGCGTCGTCCAGTTTGATCTTTATGGCTATGTATCATGCCTGGACTGTGGATTTTCAGGCGCAGGGACGGTATTTTTTACCTATTATTGCGATGCTGTCGGTTCTTGTCTATCAGACAAAACAATGTTTTCAAAATTCCTTCCTGCAACTTGCTGTTCTGGTAATGTTTTTTCTCTCAGCTTATAATTTTATTTTTATCGGCCTGCACGATATTGCAAAATTTGGTGGATGAAATGTCAAGTGACCCATAAGGCCCTTCCCCTTTTCGGATACTAATCCGGCCATTAACGCTGTTGGTTCTGTGGTTTTGTTGAATCGGTGTGATCAAACTCGACCTAAATCAGAGCGCCTGCAATTACCTCTTATTTATTTTCCGTTCCTTACTCTTTAACAATTGTAATTCGTCCTTTTTAACTTATGCCGTCTATAAAGCCTTATCTGCAAATCGCCCGTTTTGATCACTGGTTTAAAAATGTTTTTATGCTGCCGGGGATTGTTGTTGCCCTGTATGCCGAACCGGATTTATTCGGCCTTCAGACAGGAGTTAATATCATTATTGCCCTTCTGGCAGCCGGTATGGTTGCATCCAGTAACTATATTCTCAATGAGATACTGGATGCGGAATATGATGCGCTCCATCCGGTGAAAAAAAACAGACCTATTCCGTCCGGTAAAGTCAATAAACAATGGGCCTATATGCAGTGGATCCTCTTTGGTCTTATCGGCCTGGGAGTGTCTGCTCTGTTAGGGTTGAAATTTTTTTTAGTGGCCCTGCTGCTCTGGATTATGGGGTGTATTTATAATATACCTCCTGTCAGGAGTAAGGATAAACCCTACTTTGATGTCCTCAGCGAGTCGGTCAACAATCCCATCAGGTTACTGCTCGGCTGGTATGCCACCGGTATTGCCGTGGTTCCTCCGCTTTCCCTTGTTCTTGCCTACTGGATGGTGGGGGCTTTTTTCATGGCCGTGAAACGATTTGCAGAGTATCGCCGGATTGGAGACCCGGAGGTCAGTGCCGGGTATCGGCAGTCGTTCCGCTATTATGACGAGGAACGTCTGTTGACAAGCATTGTTTTTTACGCCGTTGCTTTTGGACTGTTTTTTGGTATATTTCTCATACGTTATCGTATTGAACTTATCCTTGCCATACCCCTTATTGCCGGTTTTATCGCCTGGTATATTCACCTGGGGTTTCTTGAAGACAGTCCGGCCCAGTATCCGGAGCAGTTGTACAGACAGAGAGGCTTTTTTCTTTACTGTATGCTCTGTATGGTTGTGATGCTGTCACTGCTCTTTATTCCTATTCCGCTGCTGCAGACAATTTTTCAGCCCACGATTCGACCGGAAATTCTGTTGTGAAAATGACCTCTGAGGCAGGCTGATATCATGAACCTGGTCCTGTTTGATTTTGATGGTACTGTCACGGACTGTGACAGCTTTCTTCTGTTTGTGCGGTATGCCGTTGGAGAACGGAAATTTTTGTATGGTGCAGCTGTTCTTTCTCCAAAGATTCTCCTGTTTAAAATGGGAAAATATCCAAATTACAGGTTGAAGCAGGATTTTCTGGCCTTTTTTTTCGGCGGTTGGAAGGAGGAAGAGTTTAACCGGTCAGCACGTCGGTTTGCCAGGGAAAAAATCCCGGCAATAGTTCGTCCTTCCGCCATGGACTGTATCCGTAACCACCGTGAACAGGGAGACCAACTCGTCCTTGTCTCGGCATCGCCCGAGAATACACTGGCCTCATGGTGCAGGCAGACAGGGCTTGAACTGCTGGCAACACGCCTTGAGATTGTTGACGGACACATTACCGGCAGGCTGCAGGGAAAGAACTGCTGGGGTGATGAAAAGGTGGTGCGGGTTAAAAAAGCATACGACATCAGGGAATTTGATAATATTTATGCCTACGGCGATTCAAGCGGCGACAGGGCCATGCTTGCTCTGGCTGATAAATCTTTTTACAGACATTTTACATAATACTTTTTATGACTTCCCGGGATGACAGGGGCGTGCCCGCAGGTAATATACAAACCGTACGGGACCCATTTGTTGACTGGTTCAAAGGGATAATGATTTTGTCGGTGATCAATATCCATACCGTGTACTGGTCCGGTAATTCCTATATTCCCGAGGGGGTCAGACAGGCAGCTTTACTTGTAGATGTCCCGATTTTTTTCTTTATGTCGGGATATGTTACCAGGCCCGGATCATTTTTTTCCTGTCTCTGTAAAACGATCCGTCAGTTTATCCGGTTGTATTTCCATTATCTTGTGATAAGCATTTTGTTGCTGACAGTAGTTCTTTCTGCAACCATCGTGCTGTCCGGATGGGAACATACCGAACTCCGCACCGCCGTCATTTCAATTTTCGGGTTATCCCCTCATGGGGTTCTATGGGATTCAATCTGGGGATACAACGGCAGTCTATGGTATGTAAGGGACTACTTCTCATTACTTGTTTTTGTCCCCTTTCTCGTTGGTATCTCCTCGCTATATAGAATAAAATTTAACGTTCTGCTCTTTGTGCTGCTCTTTACTGCACTCTATCCAAAAGAGTATGCCGACCATCATTTCTTATTCAGCAAGTATGGTAATGTGTCTTTTTATCTCTTCTTTTTTGTCCTGGGGATAATTTTCAGGGATAGAGAACACGATCTTGATCCCAGGGGGTTGCTGCTGTCGCTGTTGCTTTCGCTTTGTCTGGCAGCAGTTGTTTATCATGCAGATAACGGTGTACTCTTTACTGATCGGTATAAATTTCCTCCGGCAACTCAGTATCTCATTTACAGTCTGCCCCTTGTCCATATTTTTGCTCTGTTGAAGAAAAAATGCAGTCATGGTTCCTTCTCCTTTGCCGGAAGATGCTCTCGACTGCTTCGCTGGTGCGGCATTAATATATATTATGTTTATTTATTTCAGGGT
>WFRY01000280.1 GCA_015486315.1 Desulfobulbaceae bacterium | reverse complement strand
GTAATTCACCACTCAGAACTTTACCATCAGCAATGGACAAGACCACAAAACATGGATATTGTCGGCATGTTGCATTCCTCTTGAATTAACCTAACAAGTTTATATCTGCACCCGTTTTCCTTCATTAATTGCAGCAAGATACGCCTCTCTCACGGCTTTGACATAATTCTCCACATCAGCTTCACTTTTCAGGATACTTTTCCCAAACTCGACCGGGATATTGTTCTTGCTGACGTATTCCGGTTCCGGCTCTTTGGTTGCATTTTTATTGTTCTCCTGGTTGCCAGGTTTGTATGTTGCGGAATTATCATTATCGTTTTGCCTCTTTTGTTCTTGAATCCACCTGTCTTTTTGGGCAAGCAAGCGGAGGAAGTCATTTTCTTTAAATGTACGGACGCTTTCCCGGATAACAGCGATGATCTTCCGGTGCTTGATACTCTCCTCAAAAAGAGTGAACGGTTGCAGCAGTTCATCCTGTCTGCCTTTTTCAAGCAGCTTAAAATCTTCCATCCCGGCAAGCTCTTGCTTAAGGGCTGCAACTGCTTCCCGAGCATTTTTCCGCTCCTGATCAATGAGCGCGTTCACCTGGGTCTTCAGGGTATCAACCAGTTTTTTCAACTGCTGCATCCTGCCGCCCTTGAAGCACCTGGAATCAGCAATCAAGTCCCTGGCCTGCTGGATGGTGTCTGCCGGGAGGTCAGAGAAATTGGCATTCTGGGCCGCGAGAAAGGTTCTGGCCTCATCAAAGATGGTTTTTGCTGAACCGGACATGAACTTCAGGACAGGATCCAGGATATCTTCTTTCATGTCCAGCAAATCATCTTCAACCCTGGAAAGTTCGGTGAGGAAAAAGCTGTACTCCTGTTTGCTCAACTCCCGGAGCCGGGTAATGGGCGTTTGGAGAACCGTAAGAAAGGGATACTGTTCTGCCTGGCTGGCAAGGGATTCCAGGGTTTGCAGTTTTTCCCTGAGCTTTTCAATTGTCTCCCGGCCCAGGGGTCTGGCTTCTGTTGATTTGGGCGGGGTATCGAAAAAATCCTCATAAAAATCTTTTAATTGCCGTACCTGGGAGGCGGTAAAGTCGATCTGCGGATCAAGGATGAGATTGGCATGGGCGGCCGTGTTGCGCAGCCCCTTTTCCAGGGCCGGACCTTCCAGGATATTGGAATCGGAACGGACTTCGATCTTTTCCCTGGCGCAGAGCTTGGCCAGGACGCAGAGAATAGCGGCCAGATACCAGCCGTAAGGTTTTTTCTCGAATTTTTCCACCACTGTTTTCACCGTGGTGCGCAGCTTGCTGCGGCTGTTCCCCTGGATAAAAGAGAGCATTTCCTGCTCTGCTTCACTCATCATGTTTTCGCTGTCCGCAAAGAGTGTTGCGCCCTGCGGGGTAAGACAGGCCGCGATATCCTCTTCCCTGTAGGTTATGCCGCCCAGCATCTTGAGATTGGGGTAAGTGCGGCGGATGAGGTCGTAAAAGCCCTGTTTGATCTTTTCCTGCGGATCAGTGGCGCTGATATCCAGGGGGGCCAGGTTGATGATACATTTTGCTTGGCCCAGAAGCTCCTTTGCCCTGGTCTGTAGTTCCTGCTCCCGCTCACGATTCTGGAACTGCCTGTCAGTCAGTATCCTTTTGACGGCCTCGCTCTGGGTCTGGGAAACATTGAGGCGGACATATTTATCTGTCTGCATGAAGAGGACAAGGTCGCGGTAAAAACGATCATCGGCAGGCATGATGACCAGCAGCTCGTCTTTACCGGCAGACTGCATGGAAAGGGTGGTTTCACTGCCAATCTGCTCATTGAGCGGGGTGATGATATTGACGGCCAGTTCCTGCTCCCGACCGCATAGAGCCCCGTCCAGCCTGCGGGAAAAGGGATAATCCTGGCCATTTTCGTCATAGCGGATCTTGCGGGTTCTCAGGACATGATCAAAGATAATCTTTTCCAGGGCCTTGCTGACCTCGGCATTGTCAACATCAGTGTTCTTGATCTCCTGCTCAACATCCTTTTCCTCGTCGGTGAGAAATTCGTATTGATCGCCGTTTCGCTGGATATAGGTCTGCTGTTCAAGCAGGTTGAGGGCCTCCTGCACCTGTTTCTGCAGGTCAGCCACGTTGCGGTCAAAATTATCCAGCATCAGGATGGAAATATTGCGGACGGTTGCCTTGAAGGATTTGACATATTTGACCAGAAAGAGCGCCTTGAGCACCCGCACTGCAAAACCATCGCCGAGATTTCGTTCAGCCACACTGACCGCGCCCTGGATCTGACTTTTTAACGCGGTTCTGATGCCTTCAAACATCAGGTCAAAGGTGGCCAGTTCGCGGATGGCGTGGTCTTCAATATGGATGGCGACCTGCTGAAAAACACCGAGCATTGACCGTTCACCCACGGAACTGTGCTTGCCCTCAAAGGCGTTATGGTTGGAAAGATTTTCAATGGCTGCCTTGAAGAGGGTAAACTGGTAGGGAATAAAGGGATAGGACTGAATAAATTCGTCACGATCCCTGAAGTTTCTGTAGGACAGGGAACCGTCGGTAAAGTCAAACAGGGTTTTCAGGTTGTTCTGCTGCTCGTGATAGATTTCCGTGAGTATCTCAACACCCTGTTCGTTTTTCAGCAGGAGTCGTTTCTGAATAACTTCAGCCACGTTGGCGCTGGTCAGTTTCATCCTGTTGTTGAAACGGGCCTGAATCTTTGAAAAGTCATTGCCCTGCTTTTTGCCCATTTCGCCGACCACGTTCTTCATGTCTTCCTGGGCTGTAACGATCACCCAGGCCCGTCCACGGCATTTGGTGGCCAGACTTTCCGCCACGGTCTGCAGGTTGGTCATCAGTTTGGTGTTGCCAGCAATGTACTGGCCCACTTCATCGACAAAAAAGTTGAGACGAAAGCCTGCCTCCTGCTGCTCAATAAAGGCATTGACCTGGTTGGCGAAATCCTCTATGGAGAGTTTATAATCATCGCGATACTTATCAATAATGCCCGCGGCGGCGGATTCATCCGTGCCAGTTACCCTGGCGTATGCCTTCGCAATGTTTGGCCCTTCAAGGAGCGTCACTTCCCGCCCTGTTTTCCAGCTTTGACCGGCAACCTCCTTATAGGCCTCCTTAAAAGGAGCATAGAGCCCGCGGCCGTCGAGATCCCGTTCAAACTGGGCAATATAACCCTGTTTGCCATAGTAGCCGCACATCTCGTCAAAGACCTTGACAAAGACGGAAAGCAGGGCATCCACATCCTTTTTGCTGATGATTTCAGCCTTCTGGTCGATATTGAACAGGATGGATTTTGACGGGATGGCTACCGCTGCCTTGAGGTCGCCACGCAGGATTTCATTATCCCGGCACTTGGGGAGAAACAGGTCAAGTATATGATTGCCGTCGATGACCCGGTTTTCAAGAAGCAGGGCAAGGATTTTCAGCAGGTGTGATTTACCGGAGCCGAAAAAACCTGAAATCCAGACACCATTGGCTCCGTCATAGTTGTTGTAGGCATCCAGGAAGCTCTCCAGCCTTTTTTCCACCTCCCTGGTGAGGACATACTCTTCCACTTCAAGCAGGAGACTTGCATCATCGTCTGCCTTGATGACGCCTTCTATGGAACGATCGACCGGTTTTTCAAAGATATCATGTAATTTCATAAGCTTTCAGCTTTCAGTGCCGCCTTAGGCGGAGTTATCAGTTTTCAGTGTGCAGTTTTCAGTTGTCATTCGCCTTGATGCCGCCATTCTCCTGCTGAAAACTGATAACTGACAACTGATAACTTTATTCACAGTGAAAAATATTGAATGCACGATAATATTTGTCGTCATGGAGCAGGCCGAAGAGATCAAGGGAGGCCCCGTCTTCCAGACTTTGGGTGTACTCGCCGGGGAAAAACATAATGGTTGGCTGATCCTTGGCGGTTTTCTGCAGGTTATTGAGTACATTATGGGAGCGGATATAGGGAAAGACTTCGCCGACCCCTGACAGAAACATGACCTTGAAGTCCGAGGCTGCCATCTTGTCGGCAATCGCCGGGACCAGGTGGGTTTCGGAATCAAGCACTCCCTGCAGCAGTTCCTTGAGCTGCTCCTTGCTCACCTCCGGCTCCATGGCAAGAATACGATCCCAGATGTTGCGCTGATGGAGAATTTCAATTGCCAGATCATAGAGATTGATATCCAGGACCGGCACACCGAGCTGATCAAGTTTATTTCGAAGCTGGACGCGAATTTTCTCCATCTCCACAGCCTGTTCCGGGGGATAGGGACAGATGAAAAACGGCACCTCGTTACCGAGCCCCTGTTTCTGTAAAAAACGATTACTGCTGATCAGCCTCAGGAGGTGGTCATAACACTCCTTGGCTGAAAAGGAATGGGGAGTAAAGTTCAGTTGAGCCATACGTTAATATCCATATCAGAGACGGGAAGGAGATTGAGCAATGACGGATCGTCTCCGGCAAGTACCCTGGTGAGTTGTTTTGTCAGCAGGCCGGGAATAATCATATTTTCCGGTGAGATGATTTCTGCTTCGCGCATGATCTGGAAAAGAGCCTGCCTGAGTCGTGTCCTGGTTGAACTTTTAAGCCGTTCCAGCTCCTCATGCCACTCGGCCTTATTTTCAAAAAAGAACTCATAGTCACTTGCGCTCAGCTCCAGATCCATACGCAGGTATTTTTCCCGGACAACCTCGACCATGAAATCACGGATAAACACATACTGTTTGCATACGGCGATCCAGAGTAGATACTGCTGCTCCTGCCGGGTTCCGGTAATGAGCAGTTGGATCTGATGTTCTGTCAGGGAGCTCAGCCGGGTACAGATCTCCCAGACACGTCGTTTGGCACTGGCAGCGGTACGGGCCTGAAGCAGGTTGCCGGCCAACAGCCGGTCTTTTGTTTGGTGCCAGTCGCCAAGTTCATAATACAGCTCGGCAACCTGTATGGATTCATTAAAGAACAACCCGCCGGAAGTAAACGACATTTTATATGTATTGAGGCTGCTCATCACTATTTTATTTCAAAAAAATATATACTCCGAATGTAGCATATATTGAAAAAACGGGAAACTACTTAGAATCACGATGAAATATTCGAAATACGAGAAAATCCCAAAATACATAATTTTCTATGGTGCCAAAACTCAGTTGGAAACAGCTTAATGCTGGGTTGAAACAGATTCAAAGTGATTCGTAACTGATTTATTTACCAAAATTTTATGGTATCTTATTAAGTTCTGCATCAACTTCGTTTTTGTGCTCTGTTATGCATTACTTAACCATGTTTTTCGCTAATTCATGACATAATTTACCCCCAAAAGCCTCAAGTCCACAATAATGGAGCCCCTTTTTTTGATAAAGTATTGCATAAACAATCGCCTAACATACTAATATTACGTAATCCAACTGAGTTTTGGTACCATAGTGAAAACGGTTTCAGGATAGAAAATTTATACCCACATCATTCCGGACCTCCAGAACGCATTGTATCACCTGCCAGGACAGGTTTTACAGATTGCGGAGCTGAAATTCTGACACATTTCTCCATGTTGACTGACACACCCGTAACCAGCATTTTGTACAGCAGAAAAG
>WFRY01000279.1 GCA_015486315.1 Desulfobulbaceae bacterium | reverse complement strand
TCGATCATTTCGATCGAGTGGGTGTATATCGGCTATTCCATGTCTTTTGGTCCGGATGTGGGTGGTTTTGTCGGTGATCTTTCCTGGTTTGCCTTAAAAGGGGTGACCAATGCACCAAGTGCTGATTATGCAACCACGATCCCGCAGACCGTGTTCATGATCTATCAGTGCATGTTTGCGGTCATTACCCCGGCCCTGATCACCGGTGCCTTTGCTGAGCGGGTACGTTTTGCTCCTTTTGCTCTATTCAGTCTGCTATGGGCGGTACTGGTTTATAATCCTGTCTGTCACTGGATTTGGGGCGGCGGCTGGATGTCGGCTCTTCAGGTTCCGGTAATGGATTTTGCGGGCGGGCTGGTAGTTCATGTAACCTGTGGTGCTGCGGCCCTGGCTGCTATTCTGGTTATCGGGCCCCGTCGCGGTTATGGTCGGGACAGCTTTATGCCCCATAACCTGCCCATGACCATGCTGGGAACCGGCCTGCTCTGGTTCGGCTGGTTTGGTTTTAACGGCGGCAGTGCCCTGGCCGCAGATTCTGTAGCCGCCACAGCCTTTGTTGCCACCCACCTTGCCGGTATGGCCGGTATGGCTATGTGGACGCTGATGGAATGGTTGAAACTCGGCAAACCGACAACGCTCGGGGCTGCCTCAGGTGCCATTGCAGGCCTGGCAACCATTACACCGGCTGCCGGCTTTGTAGGGCCTAATGCAGCGATTGCCATTGGCGTCATTGCCGGTGTTGTCTGTTTTACGGCGGTCAATTTGAAGTCGCGTTTCGGATATGATGACTCTCTTGATGTTGTGGGAATCCATGGAGTCGGCGGGGCCGTTGGTACTCTGCTCCTGGGTATTTTTGCCTCCAAGGCGGTCAATCCAGGCGGTGTGGACGGTCTGCTTGCAGGCAGCTCTGCCCAGCTGCTTTCCCAGGCCCTGGGTGTTGTGGTTGTAGGGGTATATGCCTTTGTGGTATCCTGGATCCTGGTTAAAATTCTGCACGCAAGCATGGGCATGCGCCTGGTTGAGGAAAACGAGGTCCAGGGAATGGATTATACCGAGCATTCCGAGGCGGCCTATAATTAATGCCTGTCCATAAATGGCCTTTCGGAGTCTCGCGAGCTCGCTTACCTTGCCCGATTTCTGCGTTGCTGCGAAAAATAAAAATGCTCACATATTCCTGATATGCTGCGCTTTTTATTTTTCCATGCTTCTTGAACTCGAACAAAAATTTTCATTTTCGGACAGACACTGACTGATGGCTGCTGAAACAAGTTGTCTGGTACCTGAATCCTGCAACCGGCACATTCGATGTGCAGGATTCAGGGGTACTATAAGCTGTTAGGTAAAGACACAGATGTGTATATACACATCTGCTCATATCTTACCTTTTAAATATAATGAGGAATATTGATGAAAAAAATTGAGGCCATAATTAAGCCGTTTAAGCTTGACGACGTAAAAGAGGCCCTGAACGGGATCGGTATCAAAGGGATGACCATTTCCGAGGTGAAAGGATACGGTCGTCAGAAAGGTCATACCGAGATATACCGCGGGGCGGAATATGTGGTGGATTTTCTGCCTAAAATCAAGATGGAAATCATTGTCGATGCCGATCAGGTGGATACAGTAATTGAAACCGTTGTTGAGGCTGCCCGTACCGGCAAGATCGGTGATGGCAAGATTTTTGTCCTGCCGGTTGAGCAGATCGTCCGGGTCCGGACAGGGGAGACGGATCACGAGGCTATTTAATGTCTTCGGAACTGCATGCCCAGCAGGATGCCCTGGAAGAACTCTGGCGGCAGGGGTTAAGCGGTCATGAACTTCTTCTGCGCCATACGGAACTGGTTGATACCTTTATTATCGATCACTTCAAGGGCTCGCCCGCAGTTCAGAGAGCACGCGGTTCAATTACCCTGGTAGCTCTCGGCGGCTATGGTCGCCGGGAGTTGTACCCCTTTTCCGATGTGGATTTACTGCTCCTCCATGACTGGAAGGCCAAAAAGTACATGCAGGAGGTTTCCGAGGCGATTCTCTATCCGCTCTGGGATGCCGGATTTGACGTGGGGCACAGTGTGCGCAGCGTGAAAGACGCTGTTCGTTTTGCCGGGGATGACTTTATCTTTCAAGTCTCCCTGCTTGATGCCCGGCTGTTAACCGGTGCCGACGTGCTCTATCAAAAGCTGCTGACCAGGTATCGGAAAAAGGTGCTTGATGGTCACAGGCACGAGTTTGTCCGCACCATGGATAAACTGCGTGGGCAGCGGCGGAGTAAATACGGCAGTCACTCGTACCTGCTTGAACCTCATATCAAGGAGGGAAAGGGAGGGATGCGTGATATCCAGGCCATGCTCTGGACGGCCAAAGCAATCTTCGGCCTGTCCGGACTTGCAGCCATGGAAGAGTCCGGCATGCTGGAGGCCGGAGTTCGCCGGGATTTTGAGACTTCCTGGAACATGCTGGCCAGAATTCGTAACCGGCTCCACTATATCAGCCGCCGTCATAACGATCAGCTGATTTTTGAGTACCAGGAAGAGATGGCGGCTGCATTTGGTTATGAAGATCGTGATGGAATGCTGGCCGTGGAATATTTCATGCGCCATGTCTACAGTCATCTGCAGACCATTGCCGTGGTCACGGATCTCTTTTTTGAGCATGTTCATGAAGTCCTGGGGCTGACCGGAAAAGACAAGGGGGAGCGGGAGCTTGAAAAGGGGATCGTTGTCCGCAGTAATACGCTGAGGCTGGCGGTAACCGATACCGAGCTTGCCGATCGGCCTCACCTGCTGATGCGTCTTTTTCTGCAGGCAGCCCGTACCGATCTGCCTATTCATCATCACAGCCGACAGCTGGTAACCCGCAGCCTGTATCTTGTGGACGAGAGTTTTCAGACCTCACGTCGTGTCTCCAGGATTTTTCAGGAACTGCTGATGCAGAAAAGCAGTCCCATGGCCACCCTGGAAACCATGCTGGAAACTGGCCTGCTGCCCGCTTATATTCCTGAATTCGGTGGTGTTGAGTCCCTGGCCCAGCATGATCTGTATCATATATATACCGTTGACCGTCACCAGCTGCAGACGGTTGCCGAGCTTGCCGACCTGCGGGTACGGGAGGCGGACTTGTTTCAGTCCCTGTCCTCGCCTCATCTTCTTTATCTCGCAGCTCTGCTCCATGATATCGGCAAAGGGCACCATACCGACCATTCTCTGTTGGGCGCTGACCTGATTGATGTGGTCGGCCATCGGCTGGGACTGACTATAGAGGAACGGAAATGTCTGTCGTTTCTGGTGCGCTATCACCTGTTTCTGCCGGAAAATGCCCTGCGACGAGATCTGGAAGACCGGGAATTTATCCGGCAGACCGCAGAGTTGATCAATGACATGGATCGGTTGACCATGCTCTATCTGCTCTCCATTGCCGACTCTAAAGCAACCGGTCCTTCTGCCTGGTCAAGCTGGAAGGCGACCCTGCTTGCCGATCTCTTCCTGAAGGTAAAGGCCTGCCTTGAAGCTGGTTGTATAGTTGATGTCAATGGTGAACTTGGCGAGGAACAGGGAATCATCTGGCTGCGTGAGCAGATAACAGACCTGCTCACGCCCGGTGAACAGACGCAAATGTCGGTTGAAGATCTGCCTGCTGATTACCTGACAAGCTTTACTCCGGAGATGGTTGTTCAACATCTGCGTATGCACAGGGATCAGGCCTCGCTGCTCCAGCAGAAGGTGCTGCTGTTTCCCGAAGACAGGCATGGCTCCTGGTCCCTGCTTATGCTGAGCCGGGATCGCCAGGGGTTGCTGGCAAAGCTCTGCGGCGTCCTGGCCCTGCATAATCTTTCCGTCCTTGCAGCGCAGATCTTTACCTGGCCTGACGGAACCGTGGTGGATGTGCTGGATGTCGTACCGGTTGCGGATTCCGGGTTTGAGGAGCAGGATTGGCCGGCCCTGGAAAACGACTTGAATCTTGCAGTGAACTACCGGCTTGATGTCGCCCTCCAGCTGCATAATAAAATGCAGGCCATCAGTAATCGATCTAAACGTCAGGTCCAGCAGCTTGAAAAAAAGGTTGTCCTGGATAATGACATGTCCAGCCATTTCACTGTACTTGAAGTGTATGGCGGTGATCGCACGGGAACTCTGTATCAGCTGACCCAGACCCTGTCGGATTTTCGTCTTGATATTCATAAGGCCCGTATAGCCACGGAGGTAGAGCAGCTTATTGATATTTTTTATGTCACCGGTCCCGATGGCGGTAAGGTCGAAGATGTCGATCTGCAGGAAAAGATCAGGGGGACGCTGTTTAATATCATTGCAGATGAAGTAGAGGACTGAAATAGAGCAATAATATTTTTGTAACCACTTGCAGTCCTTTGATTTTCCCACATTAAGTGAGTCGTTACATTTTTTTATGTAATTTTTACATGCGCAACTATGTGTAAAATGGTAAACAAGGCAATTCGGCTATTGTCGAATTTATTTTATAATCATCCAAGAACAGGAGAAGAAACATGACACGTGACGAGATAATGAAAACCATTGAAGAGAAGAACGTGCACTTCTTCCGGCTCCAGTTTGTCGACATTTTCGGCTATATGAAAAATGTTGCCGTACCCTTGAGCCAGATTGAAAAGGCACTGGACGGTCAAATGATGTTTGACGGCTCTTCCATTGACGGCTTTGTCCGCATTAATGAGTCGGATATGTATCTGAAGCCCGATTATGATACTTTTACCATACTGCCCTGGCGTGATCAGGACGGTCGAAATGCTGCCCGCATTATCTGTGATGTGTATAAGTCCGATGGAACACCTTTTGAGGGCTGCCCACGTAATAACCTGAAACGTGTTCTGGCCGATGCCAGGGACATGGGCTTTACCATGAACGTGGGAACCGAGGCCGAGTTTTTCCTGTTTAAAAGAGACGAGGAAGGTTGTGCCACCACAATTACCAATGATGTGGCCGGTTATTTTGACGTTGATCCGGACGATACCGGTATTAACTGTCGTCGCGAGATTATCGAGACTCTGGAAGATATGGGTTTTGAAATCGAGGCATCCCATCACGAAGTGGCAGAGGGACAGCATGAGGTCAACTTTAAGTATTCCGACGCCCTTGCTGCCGCCGACAACACCCTGACCTTTAAGTGGGTTGTCCGCTCCATTGCCTCCAAGCATGGTTTTCATGCCACCTTCATGCCCAAACCGATCTTCGGAATCAACGGTTCCGGTATGCATACCAACCAGTCTCTGTTTAACACCGACGGCACCAATGCATTTTTTGATGAGAACGGTCCCCTGCAGCTTTCCGAGACTGCCTATAAATATATTGCCGGTATTGCCAAGAATGCAAAAGGTTTTGCCGCAGTAACCAATCCGCTGGTTAACTCCTACAAGCGTCTGGTGCCGGGCTATGAGGCACCGGTATATGTGGCATGGTCCGCCTCCAACCGTTCTGCTCTGATCCGTATCCCGGCTTCCCGTGGATTGGGAACCAGGACTGAAGTACGTTGTCCGGATCCGGCCTGTAATCCGTACCTGGCATTTGCCATGATGCTTGTCTCCGGACTGGACGGCGTGAAAAACAATCTCGAAGCTCCTGATTCCGTTGACCAGGATATCTTTGCCATGACTCCGGCTGAGAAAGAGGCTGCCGGCATTGACAGTCTGCCCGCAAGCCTGCAGGAGGCCATTGCAGCCCTGAAGGAAAATCCCATTGC
This sequence comes from Desulfobulbaceae bacterium, assembly GCA_015486315.1. Lineage (GTDB taxonomy): Bacteria > Desulfobacterota > Desulfobulbia > Desulfobulbales > Desulfobulbaceae > Desulfobulbus_C. The sequence continues at coordinate 596 of WFRY01000279.1, read as the reverse complement.
CAGAGAAGCCCTTGGCGAACATATTCTCCAAAAGTATATCGAGGGGAAAGAGAAAGAGTGGGACAGCTATCGTACAGCAGTCACCGACTGGGAGCTTGAGAACTATCTGAGTAATTATTAATCACCTGCTGTATACCCGCAGTTGTGCAGGTGCTTCATTGTCTACACTGTTGACTTGATAACACCTCGGAATGTAAGCGTTTCAGGAACTTTCTGCAATGCGTGATCAAGTCACCTGGCAATACCCCTGTATATCCGGGGGCTTGAGCGCGTGCAGCAGGGTGTTCATGGAGCACTTACTGCAGTTGTGTATAAGTGGGTAATAGAAGAGTAAACAGAAAGAGGACGACTTTCCCTGGCAGAAAGTCGTCCTCTTTTTTATTATGGTCAGACCTCGTCAATACTGTAATCAGTTTTTCGTTTTATTTCGTAGTAATGGTAAGATAAGAAAAAATTGGATATTAAGCCGGTCTGAGTTGTCAGTTATCAGTTTTCAGTGTGCAGTGATTACAGCCTGTTGTGCTGTTACTGATAACTGAACACTGACAACTGATAACTTTTGCAGTGCTATATAAGTAACTTAATGTCTAAACAAT
>WFRY01000278.1 GCA_015486315.1 Desulfobulbaceae bacterium | reverse complement strand
TCCATTTCCTGATACTGCGCCCCAATATCTATCTGCTGTACAAATGACATTCTGAAATATATCCCTGTTAGGGACCGGCACGAAATAAGTATGACGATCAGGCGCTCTGATCTGGGTTAGATTTGGACGATTCAATTGAGCAAAACCGCAGGCGTAGCAGTGCTACGCCTGCGATTTTGCGAGTGCGGATCGTTCAAATATGGTCCGAAGCAGAGATGCTTAAGTGTTATAGTTATTTCGTGACAATCCCCTGGTTCATGGTTTCGGCCCATCACGCATCCACCCATTTCTCGTGGGCAACAAAGTTAAACCAGTTTTTAACGCCCCCTACAACAAAAAAACTCCTGCCGAAACCGGCAGGAGCTGTATCTTTTTCTCTGTAAAAAAACGAATTATCCGGCCTTTACCCAGATAGCCTGAGGACCTTTATCGCCGTCTTCCATGGAGAAAACCACTGAATCACCTTCGTTCAGGTCGTCCATGGATAGATCTTTTAATGAATTCTGATGAAAAAAGACCTCCTGTTCATCAGGAGTGACAATAAAGCCGTAATCGGGAAACAGGCTCCGGATCCTGCCCGGTGCATTGCCGTCCAGAACCGCTCCCTGCGTTTTGGCACTCTTCTGATTTTTATGATCCTGTTTTTTCCGTACGATTTCCTTAAGTTGCAACCCAAGAACATCAAAGGCCTCCACAAGCAACGGACGGACTTTACCACCCCACCGCTTTACAACAACGGTATCCTGGGGCACCGATGCAATCAGGTGAACCTCATATCCCCCTTCCTTGTAACCGGGGGTAGCCTCAATAGTGACACGGAGATGGAGAACAAAACCGGCATAATGTCGGATAAGCTTTTCCCGCTCTTCCTCAATCTTTTCCTGCCACCCTTTCCGCATGTCAAGATTTCTGGCCTCAACTTTCAATTCCATAGATATCCTCCACGGTTTAACAACGCCAGCGACCCCATGCCGCTGCCTTGACAGGTCATGCTTTCCATCTACAGCGGTCCTCCGCAAGCAGGACAAAACAATGGCTCAGACAGTATATAGACATAACAGACAAGAACACATTGGGAGTCCAAGCGGAGAGAACAACAGGAGTAGAGATGGAATACAACCTTACCATATTCTTACTATAGACATTGACCATGGGGTAAATCAAGCCCTAAACATACATTTTCTTGGCACATCCTGAAAATTGCGTGTACATTTATCTCATGCTGCAAACAGAGAAAACAAAAAAATTCGGGGTGCTGCTGCTTAATCTGGGCGGACCGGAGACCCTGCAGGACGTACGGCCTTTTCTGTACAACCTGTTTTCCGACCGACAGATCATTCAGCTGGGCCCTGCCCTGCTGCAAAAACCCATTGCCGCCATGATCGCCCGCAAAAGGGCACCGACATCCATTGCCAACTACCGGAAAATAGGCGGCGGTTCCCCCATCAACAGAATCACTACCGCCCAGGCTGAGGCGCTGGCCCGATCGCTGATCGATGATGGTGATTTCATGGTCCGGATCTGCATGCGCTACTGGCATCCATTTGCCGGACCTGTATTAAGGGAGATGGTCAGGGCAGGTGTAAGCGAGCTGATCTGCCTGCCGCTCTACCCCCATTTTTCCAGGGCAACCAGCGGCTCATCCCTTGATGACATTAAACTGCAGAACATAAAAGGCGATTTCGATCTGCCCATCCTGGATATCCCATCCTGGCCCGACCAGCCGGAATACATCAGTTGCCTGGTATCGCGAATACGCGAGGGAATCGGGCTCTTTAAGGAACCGGTCCGGATCGTCTACAGTGCCCACAGTCTGCCTGAAAAATTTATTGACCAGGGCGACCCATACGTAGATGAGCTCAAACAGACCATTGCAGCAGTTGAAAAACAGACGGGCATCCAGGGAGAACTCTGCTACCAGAGCCGCAGCGGCCCGGTCAAGTGGCTGGAACCCTCCACGCCGGACATGCTCAGGCAACTTGCCGGACAGGGCTGTAAAAATATCCTCATGGTTCCGATCTCTTTTGTTTCCGATCACATTGAGACCCTGTACGAGGTCGACATGCTGTACAAAGAGCAGGCAGAAGAACTGGGCATACGCCTGGAATCCACCCGGGCCCTCAACGATGACCCGCAGTTCATTGCCGGGCTGCGTCATCTTGTGCTGGCAGCCATGGTAAAATCCCGATGAATGTCGACAGCCCGGACAGCAAGGCCTTCCCGATCCTGACCCCCGACACGGTAATCAGCCTTGCCGAACAGCACTTGGACTGCCGTTGCCGGGCCATCTGCAGGCAGTTGAACAGCTACATCAACCGGGTCTATGAGCTGGAGACTGAAGACGGCCAAGGACTGGTTATCAAATTTTATCGGCCCGACCGCTGGAGCAGGGCGACTCTTGAAGAAGCCGACCTGTTTATCCGCCAACTGCAGGAACAGGAGATCCCCGTAGTTGCACCGTTAAGGCTGACAAACGGTACGTCACTGGCCTCCCACGAAGAGACTATTTTTTCAATTTTTCCACGCCTGGGCGGACGGTTCCTCGATGAATTCTCCGATGACCAGTGGCTTGAGATCGGCCGCCTGCTAGGGCGGATGCACATGGTTGGTGCTACCCAGCCGGCCGCAGACAGGGACAAACTGCATCCCATGCACACCACGGCCCGCCAGGTCGAATTCCTGACCGGCGAAAACTTTATGCCGCCCCACCTGCGAGACCGTTTCAGCACAATCTGTAACGAGTTGATCCGGCTGATCACTCCCATGTTTGAAGATATGGAATCAATCCGGCTGCATGGTGACTGTCATTTCGCCAACCTGATCCACCGGCCGGATGAATCTTTTTTCCTGATCGATTTTGATGACATGGTAAACGGACCACCAATCCAGGATGTCTGGATGCTCTTTCCCTCTTACCGGCGTGATTCCTTACCTGAGATTGAACTCTTCCTGGAAGGCTATGAGACGTTTCGCCGCTTTGACCGAAACAGTCTGCGTCTGATCGAACCTTTGCGGGCCATGCGCTACATCCACTATGCCGCCTGGTGTGCCCGGCAAAGCCATGATACCGGTTTTGCCCGGAAAAACCCCGAATGGGGAAATGAACTTTACTGGCAGGAAGAGATAAACGACCTGGTTGAGCAGCTCGACCGGATCAGGCAGGAACCCGCAGCAGTGGGAAATAATCCCATGTATCTGTAAACGGCTTCCGAGGTGTTATCATGTCAAGAGTGTGGTTAATGAAGCGCTTACAATAGAACTCCTGGATCCCCGATAACTACATTCGGGGATGATGATCGCAATTGCAGGCAACTCCGTGATCCCGGCATGTTGTTGGCCGGAGACAGCAACTTGTCACTACTACAGACATCGTAAATGTATCCATAAAAATGGCAATTATTTAGACATTAAGTTACTTATATAGCACTGCAAAAGTTATCAGTTGTCAGTGTTCAGTTACCAGTAACAGCACAACAGGCTGTAATCACTGCACACTGAAAACTGATAACTGACAACTCAGACCGGCTTAATGTCCAATTTTTTCTTATCTTACCATTACTACGAAATAAAACGGAAAACTGATTACAGTATTGACGAGGTCTGTACTATTAAAAAG
>WFRY01000277.1 GCA_015486315.1 Desulfobulbaceae bacterium | reverse complement strand
GTACCCAAACTCCAGTCTGGGCTCCAACCATAGAAAACTGTTATCATATCCGCTCTTTCTTTCTATTTTGTCATCTCGGCAGAATGAAACTGTCCAGGGAATCTGGAACACCGGAAGCCCTGTTTCCAAACAGGAGTTTGGTAACGAGTTGAAAGATTGGAGGTAATATGCTTAAACCTTATCACATACAAATTTTCTTTGATGCCCGGGACAATTTGTGGGTTGCAATTTCTGATGATTTTCCAGGCTGTTCGGCAGGGGGCTCCATACCACAAGAGGCTCTTGCAGAGTTTGAACTGGCCGTGGAGGCATGGCTTGAGGCACGGGCTGCTGCAGCCCCTAAAAGTGATTATTTGTTTGAATCTCAATTCCCATCATGATTGCCCTAAGCATTATGCAATCAAACTTATCAGTCATGTCATCATAAAAGAGGGATTAATGTCTTCAGATATAACATTTCGCATAATTTACCATCCTAAAGTAGGCATCCAATCTATTCCCGCCAATATCCGACAAAGAATAAGAACAGCAGTTGAGAATCGATTTTTGCAAGAACCTCTGAAATATGGCTATCCACGGAGTACGATATAGGCCGTAATACTCTTAAGCAATATTCTTCCAGATATGTCGCCCTTGTCAGAACAGGATGAAATTCGCAGGCTGCGTGAAGAAAATGCCCGGTTGAAGTCCCTGTTGAGAAGCCATGGCATCAATTGGGAACAAACATATAGTGTTGATGCAGGTTCTGCACCGGCCAAGCCCACTGCTACGCCTTCCCGGTTCAGTACTTCTGACAAGATCCGAATATTCCGGCGTTTGTTCAGGGGACGTTCTGATGTATTCCCCAGGCGATGGGAATCTGCCAGGGGGAGAGCAGGGTATTCACCTGCCTGCGCCAACGAGTGGAAGCGAGGCATATGTCAAAAGCCAAAGGTAAAATGTGGCCGCTGCCAGAACAGGAAACTCCTTCCCATGAGCGATCAGGTTATTTATGACCATTTGACAGGAAAACATACCATCGGTGTTTATCCCCTGTTGCCTGGCGATACCTGTTTTTTCCTGGCAGTAGATTTTGACAAAAATGAATGGCGTGAAAATGTTCTGGCATTTTTCCAGTCATGTAATGATCTGAAAATTCCTGCTGCCCTGGAAATATCCCGTTCCGGCAATGGCGCACATGTCTGGATATTTTTTGCTGAACCTGTTCCTGCTCGCGAGGCCCGGCAACTTGGAACAGCAATCATCAGCTATACCTGTGAGCGTACGCGGCAGTTATCCCTTGAAAGTTATGATCGCCTTTTCCCTAATCAGGATACTATGCCAAAGGGGGGATTTGGTAACCTCATAGCTCTTCCCCTCCAGAAGCATCCCCGTTCACTGGGACGAAGCGTATTTGTGGATAAAAACCTTGAACCATATCCGGATCAATGGGCGTATCTTGCTGCAATACGTCCTCTGGAAAGAAAAATGCTTGAAGATGTCTTGCTTGAAGCCGGGCATGGCCAATGTCCCCTGGACGTGGCCTTTACAGAGGAAGAACACCAAAGACCCTGGAAACGCACTGTATCTGAAACCTCAAAACTTACATGCCCTCTGCCTGATACATTACCTCTTGTTCTATCTGATCTCATCTACATTGATAAAGGCGCCTTGCCTCAACCCCTTGCAAACCGTCTCATCAGGCTGGCATCCTTTCAAAATCCAGAATTTTACAAAGCACAGGCAATGCGGCTTCCAGTATGGAATAAACCGAGGATAATATGCTGTGCGGAAAATTTCCCACGTCATATTGGCCTGCCACGGGGTTGCATAGACTCTGTTCTCGAACTGATGGACACCAACGGCATTAAACCTGAGTTGGTGGATGAACGGGTATTGGGTCATAGCATTGACCTCAAATTTACCGGGGTACTGCGAAAGGATCAGAAGGCCCTGATCAAAGAGATGTTAAAGCACGAAACCGGCGTCTATTGTGCCCCTACCGGTTTCGGGAAGACGGTAGCTGGTGCCGCATTGATAGCAAAACGCCGCGTCAGTACCCTTGTATTGGTGCATCGCACCGAACTCCTTCGTCAGTGGCAGGATTGTCTGAGTGAATTTCTGAAAATATCCAACGCAGATATTGGGGTAATTGGCGGTGGCAAGAGGCAACCCGGCGGGGAAATAGATATAGCCATGATGCAGACGGTGTCACGCCTTGAAGATATGGCTGGCTTTTTAGAAAACTATGGACAGATAATAGTGGATGAATGCCACCATATTTCCGCCTTTTCCTTTGAGGCAATCCTCAAACAGGCCAGGTCGGTTTTTGTTGCAGGCCTTACCGCCACCCCTGTCCGGCGTGATGGACACCATCCGATTATTTTCATGCAATGCGGGCCGCTTCGCCATGCCGTCACCACGTCTGAAACTACGCCATCGCAATTGGAGGTATGGCCAAGATTTCTATCCGTGCCTGCCATGCCACCTGATGCATCCATACAGGAAGTTTTCCGCATACTGATAAATCATGAACCACGCAATAGACACATAGTAAAAGATATAAAAACAGCCTATCAGGAAGGCCGAAAAATTCTGGTATTAACCGAGAGGACAGGACATCTGCAGCTACTCAGTGAGGTATTAGATGAAAATATTGAACACTGTTACATTTTGCATGGCCGCATGTCCAAAAAACAGCGGCTGGCAGTTTTCTCAAAACTTGAGGAGCTGGACAGCTCAATTCCTCGTGTTTTGATAGCCACCGGAAGATTGGTTGGGGAAGGCTTTGACTATCCGCCGCTGGACACCCTTGTGCTGGCCATGCCCATTTCCTGGAAGGGAACTCTGCAGCAATACGCGGGACGCCTACACAGGGAATATACAGGCAAAAAGGATGTGCGAATATATGATTATGTAGAGCAGGACAGCCCGCAACTATCACGAATGTGGGAAAAGCGCCAGCGAGGATATCGTGCCATGGGGTATATTGTTAAATCTTGAGTAGAAAATATGGGTATCTATCGATAGGTTCTATGCATATTTTTTACGCATTTCTTGATGCTCGGAAGGCAAAATGGCCGCACATGATAGCTCACCGCCATTAAAGCATTAAAGACATAATTTCAGTCCTCTCTAAGAAACGGCACTGATTTTGTATCACACAACGGCAAGGTTTTCCATGCCCCTGAGTGGTTCAAAAAGGGTATGCCCAGGGGCGTGATGCTTGACGGTGAGCTTTGGCAGGGCAGAGGCAAGTTTCAGACAACGGTTGGTGCAGTGCGATCCAGGCGAGGAGACTGGCAGGACATCAAGTATATGGTATTTGACCTGGTGGACTCCACTGACTATGAGGATCGCAGGAATGCCCTGACCAGTCTTGTTTTGCCCCCTCACTGCCAGGTGCTTGAGCAGACAAGGTGCAAAGGCAGGCACCATTTAATGAATTTTGAAAACCAGGTCCTGAGCAAGGGTGGTGAAGGTGTGATACTCCGTAAGCCACGCGCAAAGTATGAGCACAGAAGAAGCTCAAACCTGTTAAAGTAAAGCGGTTCCGGTGTGCTGAGGCCGTTGTGGTTGGTTACGAGCCAGGCAAAGGGAAGCATCGTGGCAGGCTTGGGGGCCTGGTATGTAAATTTGCACGAGATGTGTTCAGATTAGGGACCGGGATCTCAGACGCTATCCGGGAACGTCCTCCTGCAATAGGTGAGGTGGTTACTTTCAGGTTTTTTGAACTCACACCTGCAGGGGTGCCACGGTTCCCCTCTTTTGTGGGTTTGCGTGATTATGAGTGAGGGAAGAAAATAAAACTTTGCTAAGGTTGAGAAGGTGGCAGCTTATCTGGTTGTGAAAATCTGCCTGTTACAAATACAGCTACAAGCCCGACTACTGTTGTACCTCCTAAGGCAATGGCTGTTTTTTCAGAACCAAGAACAAGCGCAATAATGGATGTTAAGAAAGCCAGTATGCCTATAATCAACCCGAACACTTGCCCTCTTTTTACCTGTTCTGACGCCTTAATAAGTGCTTCACGTTCTATGTTGCGAAGGTGTGCGGCTTCCTGTTCAGCCATGGATAAAATGCGTTCTGCTGCCCCAGGAATGATTTCATCATATTCTTTGAGTGTAGAAGGTGAAGGGATGGGGCCACTGGTTATGGTTGTAACCGTGCTTGTTTGCTGAACAGTTACAGGGGTGCCCTTACTGTTTTTTCTCTTTTTGTGAGCCAAAATGGTTTACACTGGTTCTCAAATGATTACCAGTTCGCATCCATGCCCGTTCAAGTCGTTGTTGCAACGTCAAGTCTGGAACGTACTTACTGTAATCAGACGAGGGGGCAATATCCATCACGCTGCCAACGCCTCTCAAGAATTGCTTGATTCGTTTATCCATAACTTTGACATTAGTAATGCATTCTAAAAAATGCAAGGCCGTCTCTCTCAGGGGAGGCGGTTTTTTTTGTGCAAAATCTCGCAAAGGGCGACCAATAGGTGACCAAAAAGGAAAAGGCGTCGCGGAGCATTTTCCGTAACGCCTTGAATTTACTGGCCCGCCCAGCGCGACTCGAACACGCAACCTGTGGATTAGAAGTCCACTGCTCTATCCAGTTGAGCTATGGGCGGGATAATTAATTGAACAGCATGCAAAAGATGC
>WFRY01000276.1 GCA_015486315.1 Desulfobulbaceae bacterium | reverse complement strand
GTGTGGGAGAGTAGGTCGCTGCCGTTCTTTTTATATACAACAAAAGCCCATATCACATTTGTGATATGGGCTTTTGTTGTTTGGATGCCTGGCTATATTTATTTTCTGAAGTATGCACTTTTGATTCCAGCACATACCATGTTTTGTGGCTGATAATGTCTTTCTGGATCGAAGTCTACGCTATCTCCGGCCAACAGCATGCCGGAATGACGGATTTGAATATAATTCCCATCGTCGTCCCCGAATGTAGTTATCGGGGATCCAGTCGTTTTACCACCATTTATTGAGAAGTTACTGAGGCTCCTCAAACCATCGTAACCGTCAGGATACACACTATATATTGTGGGCACTTGAGCTAAGTGCATACCCCGGTTTTATTTTTTATCGTGGTATCTACTCGTAAGCGTTTCATGAACCCCCTGCTGTGCGTGATCAAGGCTCCCGATAATACCCCTGTATATCTGGGGACTTGAGCGCGTGCAGCAGGGGGTTCATGGAGCGCTTACGTCTACTCCGGGTCATCTGGTTCAGCACTCTTCAGCACTTTGTTTATCTCTTCGGCAAACTGTTCGGCGGTAAAAGGTTTTGCCAGGTAACCGTCAATACCCATTTCATGGGAAGATTCCACGGTTACATGTTCACTATATCCGGTGCAGAGCAGAACAGGCAGTGACGGACGAATTTTTCGTATCTTTCTGAAAAGCTGCAGTCCAGTGACGTTTGGCATGGCCATGTCGGTTACAACAAGGTCAAAACCATCCGGATCGGCAAGAAATGTCTCAAGAGCTTTCAAGCTGTTCGTAAAGCCCACCGGCTCATACCCTGTCCGCCTGAGCACCTCTACCTCGTAGTCGACAATCTGCTGCTCATCATCGACAACCAGTACCCTGCCCTCTCCAGTGAGCAGTTGCTGTTTTCGTTGACCATAGAGACTCTCCCCGGAGCTGATTTCAGGCAGATATACCGTAAAACAACTTCCCTCTCCAACAACGGAAGTAACAGTTACCGCCCCGCCATGATCGTTAACAATACCGTGCACAACAGAGAGCCCGAGCCCTGTTCCTTCATGTTGATCCCGGGTGGTAAAATAGGGCTCGAAAATACGGGCCAGTACTTCGGCGGAAATACCGATTCCGTTGTCTTTTACCGAAAGCGAGACGTACTTGCCCCTACTCAGGTTGCCAAGCTCAACCCCTTCTCTTCCGGCAATAAAAATACTTTTCATGCTCACCTTGATCCAGCCTTTTTCAGCCGTAATGGCCTGATAAGCATTGGTACAGAGATTCATGATCACCTGATGCATCTGGGTCGGATCCGCCCGAACCATAACATCGGAATCAATGTCTATAATGATCTCAATATTTGCCGGCAGACTGGCCCGTAATAGCTTTAATGCCTCCTTTATGACGATTGACAGACGAAGGGCTGCAACATTTTTTTCAGTTTGCCGACTAAACGTCAGAATCTGGTTGATGAGCTTACCCGCCCTCTCAGCCCCCCTGATGACTTCCTGGATATTATTTTCCAGCAATGGATTATCCTTACAGTGGAGTAACGATAACTCCGAAAACCCCATAATCGCAGTAAGGATATTATTAAAATCATGTGCTATACCACCGGCAAGTGTTCCAATTGCCTGCATTTTCTGCGCCTGGCGCACCTGTTTTTCCAACGATAACTGCTCTGTCTTATCACGCTTAACAGCTACATAATTATTTATCTGTCCAGTATGATCCCTGACCGGTGTTATAATTGCATCTTCTTCATATACTGTTCCATCTTTTTTCTTATTTATAAAATTTCCATGCCAGACCTCGCCATCGGTCAGGGTATCCCACATAACTCTGAAATAAGATTTGTCCTGACGACCGCTGGCTAACATTTTAGGTGTTTGACCAAAAACGTCGGGCAATGTATATCCGCTCACCTTTTCAAAGGCCGGATTGACATAACTTATTCGACCGTCCGTGTCGGTTATCATGATCATATCATCAGTCTGCTCAATGGCTGTTGCAAGCAAACGTCTATGTTCTTCACCTTCAAGCCGGGCACTGAGATCTCGAAAAATTCCCTGGACTATTTTCCTCCCTCCGACAACGGTGGTACTGGAACTTATCTCGACAGGAATATGCCGACCATCTGCACGGAGAAGATGAATCTCGGCAATATCCCGTCGGTCCTCTCTGCCACTCGGGCTGTGTCGTTTAAATATGTTATCCTTCGATCTCCGGTCTGTAGGAGAATGCAGTTGAGACTGATGCATACCAACCAACTGCTTTCGTGTAAATCCGGTAAGTTCCTCGGCTTTTCGATTGGCATCAATAATAATTCCGGACTCGGAATCCGCTATCAGGATAGCATCATTTGCCGTTTCGATTAATTTTTTGTACTGCTCCCTTGATTCCCGCAAGGTTGCTTCCAGCATTTTTTGCTGGGAAAAATCAATAATGCTGAACAGGGCAAGGAATTCATCTCCCGGCAATACATCAATGTTTATTATAATGTCCAGGTGACCGCCGCGAAATGTTTTACACTCCGTCTCCAGGGAGACATGCTCCAATCCTTTAAACAGAGCCGAACAGATGCTCTTCAAAGCATCAACAGTCCAGGTGGTATAGAGTTGATCAAGGCCGTGCAGCAGTTGCTCTTCATCGTTACTTTCAAACAGCTGCAAGGTGGCTCTGTTAACGTCGACAACGGACAGCGTTCCCCAAATGCCGGTAAATGCCTCAGGATTTTCTGAAAAATACGTATTCAGGTCGGTAATACCCGACCTGCGCAGTTCTGTTAATTTATTGATAAATCGTGAAATATCAACCAGCCACAAAGAAACACTGGAATGACTAAAAAAGGAACGAAAACGATGTTCGCTGCGGGTAAGTTCAGCCTCGATTCTCTGCCTTTTTACAATATCCCGCCTGATTGTATTGAGAATAGTTCGACTATTGTAAGCCTCGGACAGTCGTTGACCGACATAACGAAACAGAGCGATTTCGCTTTCCGTCCACTGCCGAGGGTGGTCACATTGATGCAGTTCCATGAGCCAGGAACGATCGTTTTTCATCTCCAGCGCCATGGACATTCTTGAACGAATGGTGCATCTTTCTGAAAACTCTGCCTCAGAAGGCTTCCCTTTGTCTGATATCTGTACAATCGGTTCCCGGGAGGCCAGGCTGTTTCGAAAAAGTTCCGCTCTTTCAGGCCCAACCTGCATCCGGTCGTTGAGGCACGGCAGACCGTCATATTCAGAACTGGTTGCCTCATGGCAGACTCGACATTCAGGTGTCTCAGGATCACAGGGATAAACGAGCCATACCCGGTCGGCCTTAAAAATTTTCTGAAACTCCTCCACTGCCAGTGCCATCAACTTCGGAGGATCCATGTCCAGAGAAAACAGCTCGGCAAGATGATTGAGAATAGCTAATATCGAGTTATCAGTTTCGGAGAGGTGGGATTCTTTCATGTATTTCGAACGTTTATCAATGATAATTTCAGTGGCCAAACCCTGTAACGGGCTTTTAAAAGTGAACAATCCCTTTACTCATGACCAGAAGCGGAAGATGGACTTTTTACAAAGCCATCAACATTGCAGTGCACAGGAGTATCTCAACTGATAACCAGGCCTGCATAACCGACGACCTGGCTTGTATCTCCACTGACTTCGCCGGAATCGGTATAGCGGACAAGTTCGGCATTTACCGCCCCGAGTTCCATAGATACCAGCAGGGTGATAACCGTCGGCATGATACCGCACATGGAAATCCGGTTGGTCACAACGGTGTTATAAAGACCCTTGGGGTCAAGATTCATAATATGCTGCAACGCCAGATGATCTTTTACAGAAGCACTTTTTCGAGATTCATAATGTGTCATATCCGTACTTGCCACCATCAGGACAGGTTTCGGATATGCTTTCACAGCCCTTGCAATCTCAGATGCCGCCCGGCGGCACCTGTTATAAGAAATATGGGAAACAACAAGTGGTACAATACTTAAACTTTCCTGAAAAAATTGCAGAAAAGGAACCTGAACTTCCAGGGAATGCTCAAATTGATGGGCCTGGTTATCGGCAACAATAACTTCTGCATCCTTTAAAATAGCCCCGCCCAGGTCTACGGCAAAATATACTTCCCCGAAAGGCATGGCCCAGTCCTCAGTACCCATTGCCACCGGTTCACCACGACCGTGATGATTCGGACCGGAAATTATTACGGTTTCAGGGATCTCCACCCTGGAAAAAGTTTCACCGGCAACAGCCCCGGAGTAGACATACCCGGCATGTGGGACAATGACGGCTTTGGCAGTACTTTTACTTTGGTCGGGAGAAATAAAATCAGCAACAGTCTGCCGGAGAATAGTCGGGTCTCCCGGATAAAATCTGTCTGCAACTACTGGCAGGCGGGCCATAAGTATCCCCTCCAAAGCTGAACCGGTCGAACCGGATTTTTTTTATGACTTTACACTCCATGACGTCCCATCCGGACCGTCATGCAGTTCAATGCCGTGGGAAAGCAGTTCATCGCGGACTTCATCACTTGTCGACCAGTCTTTCTCATCGCGAGCTGCATTACGTTGAGCTATCATCAAGTTTATCTCCTCCTCGGACAACTTTATACTGTTCAGCAATTGCTCCTTCTTTTCCTGCACATACTGCTCCGGATCCTGCTGCAGGATACCGAGTAAGCCGGCCAGTTCCTGCAACTCGGCTCCCCCCTGACGGACCAGCTGCACATCCTCGGCTGAAGGCCTCTCCTGCAACATCCTGGTAACCTTATTGAGTACTTTTACAGCATCAAAGAGAAGCCCGAGTGCCTGCGCCGTATTAAAGTCATTGTCCATTGCAGATTCAAAACGCTGCTGTAGAGATGCTATCTTTTTCCGGTCCTTTGCGCCGATAATCGATTGCCCGTCAACGGTATCGGGAATTCCCCTGATACCGGCCAGGCAGTCATATAACCGGTCAAGCCCTGATTGTGCATCCTGCAGAGCTGCTTCGGAGAAATCCAGAGGATTGCGATATTGTGTTGAAAAAATAAAGAGTCGCAGCACCTCCGGCGAGTACTGGCCCAGGACATCACGAATGGTTAAAAAATTACCAAGTGACTTGGACATCTTCTCATCCTTGATAGTCACAAAACCATGGTGCATCCACAAGTTGGCAAAAGGTTTTTTATTGGCGCCCATGGACTGGGCAATTTCATTTTCATGATGCGGAAAAATTAAATCTTTGCCGCCACCATGAATATCAAACGTCTCTCCCAGATATTTTCGACTCATGGCAGAACACTCGATATGCCATCCCGGACGCCCCTCTCCCCAGGGACTCCGCCACTTGGGCTCTCCGGGTTTGGCCCCTTTCCAGAGAACAAAATCCATGGGATGTTCCTTGCGGGCATTGACCTCAATGCGGGCCCCTGCCTGCATATCTTCCAGACTCCGCCCGGACAGCATGCCGTAGTCGGGAAATTTATCGACCCGGTAATAGACATCACCATCAGAGGCATAGGCGAGTCCCTCGTCTATGAGCTCCTGAATGAGCCCTATCATGTCATCAATATGCTCTGTTGCCTTTGGTTCCAGGTCAGGACGCATCACCCCCAGTGCATCCATGTCAGTATAGAATTCACTGATAAACTTTTCAGCAAGTTCACTGGAATCAACCCCCTGCTCTGCAGCCCTGGCAATAATCTTATCATCTATATCAGTAAAATTACGTACGAATATTACCTTGTATCCCCGGTAACGCAGATAACGAACCACCATATCAAAAACAAGGGCGGAACGGGCATGACCAATATGGCAATAGTCATATGAGGTAATCCCGCAAACATAGAGTTTAAGCAGCTTATCTTGAAGCGGCCGGAGCTTTTCTTTTTTACGCGACAGGGTGTTGTATATTTTTATAGCCATTTTTATTTACTCGTAATTTCGAGATCAAACTTGATCTGATCCGGCAAAATAATATTGTTTAGGGCTTGTGGCAAAAGCAGAACTGTTAGGCGTCCTCAATTGAAATAAATATCTGCCTGGAGAGGCAGGCTTAAACAGTTTTACTCCCTGGATAACTGCAACAGTAAGCACTTTATTAACTCCGCTCTTGCCTTGATAACACCTCGGAATGTAAGCGGTTAATGACTACCCTGCTGTGCATGATCAAGACCCCGGAAAATACACCTGTATATCCGGGAACTTGAGCGCATGCAGCAGGATGTTCGCGGAGCGCTTAGCTGCTACCATTTATATCCGCATGGTCAGCTCTTTAAAAACAGAAAAAAACTGTTAAAAGATAGCATAAAAAACATCTGAAAACAAGAACCCGCCTACTGGGAACGGTGCTTTCCTGCCACCCATTTAAGGACGACCAGACCAGGCAACGCAATCAGAGTACAGGTTATAAAAAACCAGAACCAGCCCATGGACTGGGCCATAAAACCTGTAGGGGCCGAGGCCAGCACCCTGGGAATCCCCATCAGGCTGGAGAGGAGGGCATACTGGGTGGCTGTAAATTTTTTATTGGTTATTGAAGCCATATAGGCAACATAGGCGGCCGTCCCCATCCCGCCGGAAAGATTTTCAAAGGCAATAACTGCAGCAAGACCGGTCAGAGAGTTTCCTATTACAGCCAGCACAGAAAAACCTGCTATGGAGACAGCCTGCAGAATGCCAAAGATCCAGAGCGCACGTATTATCCCCAGACGCAGGAGTAGAATACCGCCCAACAGTCCGCCACCAATGGTCGCCCAGAAGCCGAACAGCTTGGCTACTGCACCAATCTGCGTCTTGGTAAACCCGATATCCAGGTAAAAGGGAGTGGTCATGGTGGTAGCCATCTGGTCACCAATCTTATACAGCATAATAAAGAGCAGAATCAGTAATGCCCCGTCACGACTGAAAAATTCAACAAAAGGCTGCAGGACCGCTTCACGAAATGTTTGAGGTGTTCCCTCTGCTACATCCGGTTCCCGGCAGAGTATAGTGGTGACAATGCCGACCAGCAGGCTTGCAGCCATCATGAAATATACCTGCTGGAAGCTGAAATGGTCGGACAGAATAAGGCCGCCGCTTCCGGCCAGCAACATTCCTACCCGATAACCATTGACATACAGCGATGACCCCAGACCAAGTTCATTATCGGATAAATCTTCCCGACGATAGGCATCGACCACAATATCCTGGGAGGCGGAAAAAAAGGTGACCAGAAAGGCAGCGCCTGCAACCATCCAGGGATTCGTTGCAGGATTGGACAGACCAAGTCCGGCTATGGCAAGCATCAAAAATATCTGAAACAACAGAATCCAGCCACGCCTGCGGCCAAACAGAGGCAGAGCAAAACGATCCATGACAGGCGCCCAGAGAAACTTAAGGGTATAGGGCAGGCCGACCAGAGAAAAGAGACCAATTACCGTAAGATCCACGCCCTCTTCTTTCATCCAGGCCTGAAGAACAGACAGGGTAAGCAACAGCGGCACACCGCAGGAAAAACCCATGAGGAATGAAACCAGCATCCGGGGTGAAAAAATCAGTTTGAGCATAGTACCTGCACAACAAGTTCGGATTTACGGACTTTCAGTAGTGTTTTACGGATAAATTAATTCTGTAACAAGAGATGGTGATCCAGAGAAGAGGATAACAGGTAGGATTTAAAAACGTATAACAATCATTGCAAAAATAATTTCAGGTTGCAAATCTTATATACGCAGATTGGTGAGATGCAATCAACTATTTAAAATCATTACCCTTTAGCGCAGTTATCGATTCACCTGTGCAAGGAGCGGCATGAAAAAACCTTTTTGTACAGAGAAATGCACTCCGGAAAAATAAAGAGGGAAGCGGCTGACTGGTGGTTCATGTTTCCGGATCGGTGCAAGGAAGATCTACCAGCGAATGGAAGCAGAAAGATGAACAAGTAGCCGAAAAACCGTACAAAGCAAAATTCCGGAAAATTGAAATCAATTTTCGATGATGCCGAGATGATGGCGGACCGCACTGGGAACAGAGGCATCGGCAAAGGCTATTCCTGCATGATAAACAGATGATTTCTCAAGTGATTTGCACCACTTAATCTTACCGACCCCCTGCAGTGGTTCTTCGAATTCTTTCGCTGTCAGGGAGAACGAGACAAGTGAATCCACCGGGACTTCCCTGAAGGTCTCAAAGCGTATTCCACCCTGGCTTATATCGACGGTACAGGCCTTATCATCAACAAGACAGACAAGATCTGCCTCCTGTAAGTAGTTTGAAACTCTAAAGGTAAAACGGCCGGGAACCCGTTCATAGCTGCGTCGATTCTGAAATTCCGCCCTGGGTCCGCTCTGCCCATCAACAAAGAGTTGCCCATCAAGGAGGTTGCAGGACGAATAGTTAGGGGTCTGGCAATAGGTCTGGATATGCTCCGCCACAGGCAGGTAGAGCCCCCCTTTGCCGTAAAGACAACTTCTGTCTCCAATTGACCAGTAAGGGCAATTGCCTGAGGTTACCTTACAATTATCGGTTGATCCCATGAACATATCCATCCTGCTAACAATTTTAAAGCCGGCAACCTGCCGGACATACAAACGTTCCGGGCCCAAAAACAATCGCCTGTATCTTGTCTCCGGAAACCCACGGACAAGATCATAATATTTTGCTATTGCTTTTAATTTTATGCAATTTCCATGCCCTGCCGGAGGCGCAAAGCTATTGACCTGTTCCTCAACCCCTATGCTACTGCGAAAAAATCACTTCCCCTTTTTAATAACCTTGGCGGAAATATTATAGCGCTTCATCTTATCATACAGGGCTGTTTTACCGACCTTGAGCTTTGAGGCAGCTTTGGCAACATTTCCATGGTATTTTTTAAGGGCCTGCTCAATAATCTCCTGTTCAAAATCCGCCAGCATGCCCTTGAGCGGTAAGAGGCCGATCTTGGATTCGACATTGACGACCTGTTTCTTTTCTCCCTCCATAAAACTCAAACCCTGATCAAACAATAAATCCTTTTCAGTTATCATGTTCTCTGTTGCCATGAGTACCGCACGCTGGATCAGGTTTTCAAGTTCCCGAACATTGCCCGGCCAGTCATGCATGAGCAGGTGGTTAATGATCGACTGGGGAACAAAATCGATCTCTTTTTTAAAGGCCTTTCGGTAATGTTTGACAAAATGGGAAACCAGTTCAATAATATCTTCCTTGCGATCGCGTAATGGAGGAATATCAATATTTATAATATTCAGGCGGTAATAGAGATCAAGACGGAAAGATTTTTCCTGAACAGCCTGAACGAGATCAACGTTGGTCGCAGCAATAATACGGACATCCACTTTAACCGGTTCCGTACCGCCTACCCGGACAATCTCTCCATTCTGCAGCACCCTGAGGAGAGCAGACTGCATTCGAGTTGATATATCACCAATCTCGTCCAGAAAAATTGACCCTCCGTCAACGATTTCAAACTTCCCTTTTTTTCTGGCATTTGCTCCGGTAAAGGCGCCCTTTTCATAACCAAAAAGATCACTTTCCAAAATTGAATCATTAATGGCGTTGCAGTTAATCTTGAGAAAAGGCTTATTCTTACGATTACTGCTGTCCTTAATCAGGTCTGCAACCAACTCCTTACCGGTGCCGGACTCCCCTGTAATCAGAATTGTTGCATCGGATTTGGCTACCTGATAAACCATTTCCCGCATTTCCCGCATCTTACGGCTGCTCCCCACCATCTCGTCTGCCTGACGACGGGACTCAAGCTGGCCCATCAGGCTGTTCACCTGGCGGGATAACCTGGCACGGACTTCCTCACTCTCCCTGAGCTCACTTATCTTATGTTTAAGTATTTCCTCAATATTATTATTAAATTCATGTAGTTCCAGCTCATACTGTTTGCGCTGACTAATATCTCGCATGACGACCATAGTCAACTCGACGCCTGTATAACCAAGAAAAGGCACGATGGAATATTCTACCGGAACACCGTTCACAACCGTTGTCGATTCGCACTCTGATAATTCATCTGCATCTACACGTAAGACAGGGCCGTGTTCATAAATTCGAGCTAAATCGCCACTGCATCGTTGACCAGCAAGATTGTTAAAACAGTCAACAGCACTGCGGTTCATATACTCTATGACCCCGTCTTTATTAAAGAGAAAGACCATTTCCTGCATGATATCGAGCAGTATCCGCCGATTTTTTACATGCCGGTCAATCTCAACTTTACTGTTTTGCAGTTCTTCGCTGTAATCTACCAAAGGTGTTCTCCTGAGTCTCGGGCAAGACTCAATTATCCACATTTCAGAACTTTTGTCTAAGACCTTACCATGCTGACAAAAATTTGTACAAATAATTCCGACTATGCGGAATTATATCAACTGCAGAATACTGCATGGATGGCAGAGCTGAAACTCGGGATGGAGTTCATGAGGGGCTTGCTAACAACCGTTCCGCTGCCATTTTTTTTATCAGTTTCCGATGTCCGGACGGAAAGGCAAACGTGTCAATATCAGACCAGTTGACCCACTTGAATTGACTTGCCGCATGCAGAACAGGGGTTGTCCCGCTCTCCTGCAGTCGGCAGAAAAACGAATGCAGGGTTACCCTGTATTTAGTGTAATAATGGGTGACTGCAGCAAAATAATCCAATCCGGTTACCGTAAATTCCGTTTCCTCCCTGATCTCCCGAACAGCTGCCTGTTCCGGGGTCTCACCCTCTTTGATCCTGCCGCCGGGAAACTCCCACAAACCACCCCAGACGTCATCGGCCAACCGCTGCTGGATATACAACCGGTTCTCATGAATAATAATTCCACATGCCATGACAATATCTATCTTCTTCTGTTTCCCGGCGGGAACAGGCCGTCGTTCAACCGTATTGGCAGCCAGAGCCCGGCAGCATTTTCGAACAGGACAGCGCCGGCAGGCCGGGCTTTTCGGCTTACAGACAAGTGCACCAAGTTCCATCATGGCCTGGTTAAAATTTCGCGGTTCGGCTTCGGGCAGCAGTACGTTGCTCACCTGATGCAATTGCCGCCTGGTTACCTTATGTTTTACCGGCAGGTTCAAATCCAGCACCCGGCACAGCACCCTCTCAACATTGGCATCGAGAACCGGTATGGGCTTGTTAAAGGCAATGGACATAATAGCCGCTGCCGTATAGGGACCAATACCGGGCAGTTTCAGCAACGCATCATAATCCCCGGGCAGCTCTGCATCATATTCCCGTACCAGCAAAGAAGCTGTTCTTCGTATATTGCGTGCTCTGCTGTAATAGCCCAACCCCTCCCAGGCCTTGAAAATCGACTGTTCGGATGCTGCGGCAACAGACCCGATATCCGGAAACCGGGCAATCCAGTTATCAAAGTAGGCAACCACCCGTTCCATCTGTGTCTGCTGCCCCATGATTTCTGAAATCCAGACATGATAGGGATGATATCCTTTTCGCCAGGGTAACTTACGCTGATGCCTGCAAAACCAGGCAAGAAGTTCAGTGCGAAAAAATGGTATCGAGTCCATTGGCTCCATAACAGCTGCATCCTCCGGGAAATTACCAAACCAAGCTCCAGTATAGACCGTCAACTACGGGCAGTGGACTGTCAAGCCGGTTCAACACGCAAACAGCAACAATTAAACGTGCGACAAACGCTTTGCTCAGGACCGGTTATACCCGGCCGG
>WFRY01000275.1 GCA_015486315.1 Desulfobulbaceae bacterium | reverse complement strand
GGCCTGTTTCTTTGGCAATGTTGGACATTCCCTTTTTCCTGGCAAGGTAGCCAAGGGCGACAATAAAAACCTTTGGATCATCGTCCATAAAGGCGTTGTTTAAATATTCATTTATTTCTTCCTTGGTCTCCAGATAATCAAAAGGGTTATAAGGAGTTGTTGTTGTAACCATGATTTCCCTCTCTATATTGCTTTAGCCATATCTTTGGCCTTTTTGATATCCTTTGTCTGGGTCGACTTGTCGTCGCCGCATAACATAAAAATTATTTTAAAGGTTCGAGTCGTGTAATAGAGTCGGTAGCCGGGGCCAAGAAAAATACGCATTTCACTCACTCCTTCACCTACTGGCTCAACATCGCCGAAGTTCCCCAATTTGGCACGGTCGAGTCTGGCGGCAATAGCAAGAACCGCCTTTCGGTCCCTGAGCTTTTTCAGCCACTTGTCAAATTCATCCGTCTTTTCAATCTCGTATTCCATATTTTATACTGTAGCCCATGGGCTACAGTATGTCAAGGGGCCTGGAAATGAATTGCTCTATTGCGGAACGATGAGGATTGAAAGTTGGTAACTGTTCAGCTGCACCCCATCTTGCGGCGATCAGGCCGCCTCACATAGACGGGAACGATGAGGATTGAAAGTTGTTTATCAACACTGGAAGAGGTGAGGGTGAAGCAAGAAAAAAAGAACAGGCTAATGGCAATCTAAAAGATGGAAAAGAAGCCACAAGTTGACCTTTTTCCTGACCATAAAAGAGTTGCAGGATCCACGCCGCTAAACAATATTGCACCCTAAGATCCGACGGCAAAGAGATTCCAGAGCTCGATGCACTCGATGCAGAGCACCAGCACCCAGGCAAAGATGGCCATGCCGGTTGCTGCTGCGGCTACATCCTTGATCAACCGGATCTGTTCGTGATACTCACTGTGAATGAAATCGCAAATTGCCTCTATGGCAGTATTAAACATCTCTGCTGCGATCATAAAAGCGGTTGCCAGCACGATCATTGACGAGTCGATCCAGCCATTGTAGAGAACAACCGGCACCAACATGATGCCGGACAAGATCACCTTGTACAACACGCTGAAGTCGGCAACCGCGTACCGTAATCCTGAAAAAACTACCCGTAGTTTGCGCATTGGGTGGTAGCCTTTTTCTCCGGTTCCAAGCATCTTGTTTTTCATGCAAATACTCCTGATTTACCGATAATAATGGTGAATGCTCCCCAGCTGAGTGCCACTAAAACACCTGCCAGCACATCGCTGGGAAAGTGGACTTGAAGATACATTCGTGAAACGGCCACGCCGACGGCAAGCAGCAGGAGCATAAACGCTGTGACAATCCGCCACTCTCCGCTTAACCCGACGCTTATCAGCCATAGCATAATGGCAAAGGCAAAGGCCTGGGTTGTGTGGGCACTGGGAAAGGAGGGATCCGGCGGCAGTGCTTCAGGAGCAAGCACGGTACCGGGACGTTCCCTGGCCAGGAGGAATTTAATCAAATATGTTGTGGATGTCGCACCAAGAAAACCAAGGTTGAAAAGATAGAACTCCCGTTGGTGCCCCCGAACCAGCAGCCAGAGGCTTAATCCTATACCGAGCGGCAGAAGTACTTTCAGCGATCCAAGCCACGTAATGGTTGCAAACAGGTTGTCCAGAAGAAGGTTATTCCGCGCGTGCAGCCATCCCAGCAGCCATTCGTCCCAGCTGTCGACTACCCCCTGGCGTACCAGGACCGTCAGCAGTGCAAGCAGAGCCAATGTCAAAATAATCAGCGCCTCCAACAGAAGCTTTTCGTCCGGATTCAGTTTTGCGTAGAGATTCATAACCTGAGAATTGTTTCTCCTGAAAGTATAAAGGGAGGCCTATGATTGGACGCTTAGTCTATAACGGCATGTGGTTAGACGTAGCTTTAAAATCAAGCCGGGAAGGTTTTTGATGAGTGCTCTGTTGCACAGCCCATCAAGTTTATGCTCCTACTCGAGGAAGTTATGCGATCCTGGAAAAATCAGGCTAATTTTGTACCATTACGGACCTGATTATCCGGCACGGCAAGCACCACTGCATTGTCGTCCCCCACAAAGCCGGTGACCAGGCACTCGGACATGAACGGGCCGATCTGCCTGGGCGGGAAGTTGACCACCCCGATGATCTGTTTGCCGACCAGCTCCCTGGTTGTATAGAGATCCGTGATCTGGGCGCTGGATTTTTTTATACCGATCTCTGCGCCAAAGTCGATCAGCAGCTTATAGGCGGGCTTACGGGCTTCGGGAAACTCCTCAGCCTTGATAATGGTGCCGGTGCGCAGTTCCACCCGACTGAAGTCATCCCAGTTAATCTGTTCCATGGTTATTTTTTAAAGACCCCGGCGCAGAATTCTCCAAGCCTGCCCAGTTCTCTGCACACCTGCAGGCCGCATTCTTCCATGGCGGCAATTTTGGCCGATGCTGTTCCTGAAGATCCTGAGACAATGGCCCCGGCATGACCCATGCGCCTGCCCGGAGGTGCGGTCAGCCCGGCGATGAACCCGACCACCGGTTTGTCCAGGTTGTCCCGGATAAATGCGGCCGCCTCTTCCTCGGCATTGCCGCCGATTTCACCCACCATGACAATACCCTTTGTCTGTTCATCTTCTCCAAAGGCTGCCAGGCAGTCGATAAAGTTGGTGCCGATCACCGGGTCGCCTCCGATACCGATGCAGGTGGTCTGGCCAAGCCCCACGCCGGTCAGCTGGTGCACGACCTCGTAGGTCAGGGTGCCGGAACGGGAGATCACCCCGATGGGACCGGGGGTATGGATGGGGCCGGGCATGATGCCGATCTTGCAGGCGCCCGGAGTGATAATACCGGGGCAGTTGGGGCCGATCAGCCGGCTGGCGGTGGTCTGCAGGTATGTTTTCACCCGCAGCATATCATGGGCCGGGATGCCTTCGGTAATGCAGACGATCAGGCCAATGCCGCTGTCTGCCGCCTCCATGATGGCATCAGCAGCAAAGGGCGGCGGGACAAAGATTAAAGAGGCGTTGGCTTTGGTCTGTCGGGCCGCATCAGCAACGGTATTAAAAACAGCAATACCCTCCACGTCCTGTCCGCCCTTGCCCGGGGTGACCCCGGCAACGATATTGGTACCGTAGGCCTTGCACTGCAGGGTATGAAATTTTCCCTCATTACCGGTAATGCCCTGGACGAGCAGCCGTGTTCTGGAATCAATAAATATACTCATCTCTGGGTGCAGCTGTTGACTTTAAACAGTACGGTATGTACATTTAGTACAAAACGTACAGCGGAGGAATAGATATGGCTGTAACAGTTTCGACAGTTGATGCGAGAAAAAAATTTGCCGACATCGTCAATACCGTTGCCTACGGAGGGGAGCCGGTTATTTTGACCAGGCGGGGCCGGGAAGTTGCGGCCCTTGTTTCCATGGAAGAGCTGGCCCTGCTGCAGCTGATAGAAGATCGCATGGATATCGAAGATGCAAAAAAAGCCCTGGCGGAACCCGGCGAAAACATTCCGGCCCATGAGTTTTGGAAACAGCTGGGGGTATGATGCATGGTGTACGGCATCGAGTTCCGTCCTGCTGTGCTCAAGGCGATGAAACACTTGCCCAAACGGGATCTGGTACGCATAAAGCACAAAATTGAAAAACTGGCCGCAGACCTGCCCGCACCGGCGAAAACGAAGATGAAAGGGAACAATTCTCTGCACAGGGTACGTTCCGGTTCGTACCGGATAATCTATGAAATTCACCAGGACAGGCTGGTCATCCTGGTGGTCAAGGTCGGCCATAGAAAAGATGTGTATGCACACCTGTCGTAACGTCATCGGGCGATTTCCCCGATCTTCTCTGCCGCATCCTGCAGGTCCATCGCTGTTGTAAGATCCAGTCCCGACTCTGCCAGAATTTTTCTGCCCGCATCCACGTTGGTGCCCTCCATCCGGACGACCACGGGAATGTTGAGGCCGATCTTCCGGGCCGCTTCAACAACGCCGGCTGCCAGCACGTCGCAGCGCAGGATACCGCCGAAGATGTTGATCAGGATGGCTTCCACGTCCGGGTCGGAGAGCAGGATCCGAAAACCGTTTTCAATCATCTCCGCATTGGCGCCACCGCCCACATCGAGAAAATTGGCCGGTTCAGCTCCGGCCTGCTTGATGATGTCCATGG
>WFRY01000274.1 GCA_015486315.1 Desulfobulbaceae bacterium | reverse complement strand
CCTTCAACAATCCAAATCTTGAAGCGAATCATCATGTTGACTGCTTTATGGACATCCTGAAACTGGATCCTTTTTCGGCAGGACAAAAACGGTAAGCGTTTCAGGAACACCCTGCTGTGCGTGATCAAGGCTCCCGATAATACCCCTGTATATCTGGGGACTTGAGCGCGTGCAGCAGGGTGTTCCTGAAACGCTTACCCTGAGAGCGGCTGATTCGCTGATCTGCTCAGGAGCTCAAGCTGCATCTCCATGGATCATTTTTTGTTCGCGCTTCATTAACGACACTCTTGACCTGATACCACCTCGGAATATAAGCGTTCCTGAAGCGCTTACCATTTTTGTCCTGCCGAAAAAGGATCCAGTTTCAGGATGTCCATAAAGCAGTCAACATGATGATTCGCTTCAAGATTTGGATTGTTGAAGGCAATCAACTCCATGCCCACTGCGGCGCAATGGTCCCGGTCCACACTGGAGTCGCCGATATAGATGGCCTCATCTACCTGCAAGTCGAAATGATCCAGGATCAGATA
Source organism: Desulfobulbaceae bacterium (assembly GCA_015486315.1). Classification (GTDB taxonomy): domain Bacteria; phylum Desulfobacterota; class Desulfobulbia; order Desulfobulbales; family Desulfobulbaceae; genus Desulfobulbus_C. The sequence continues at coordinate 20,751 of WFRY01000274.1, read as the reverse complement.
TAATCCATCCGGCGCTGGTTTTGGCCGTGATACGGTCTGTGCCGTGACCACCATTTCAAACCAGGGGCGCAGTTTGAAGATATCAAGCACCATGTCCATGGTGTTGGTCCGGTTGGTGGATATGGCCCTGTGGTAACGGGGACTGATGACCTGGAGAAATTCCATCAGGTCCGGAGCCATAATCATATGATTAAGGAAAGGGGTGTAGTCGAGCGTCTCCCGGTAGCGGTGTACTGCATTCATGTCGATATGGCCATGATTGCGGAAGATGTGTGACATGGAATCAAAGACGTTGTGGATATGAACATAGATTGCTTCGTCTTCATCCATGGGCGGGCAGTTGAACCGGCTGAGGAGCTGGTTATAATAGGCCCGGTTGGTTTCCTTGGAGTCGAACATAACCCCGTCACAATCAAAAATAACAAGTTTCAGCATAATTCTGCAGGATTTCTATCTATCCGTACACCGCAGAGGCACCGGCGTAGATAGAAGGGAGTATCCATCTCTGCGCTCTCCGCGATCTGGTTTAATGGTGAGGTTTCAGCTGTTACCGTTTAGCTCGTTGTCGTAAATTTCCCGGTTCAGCTCGTCAAAAAAAAGTTCCATAAACTCATGCCGTCTGCGGGCAAGCCGGCGACCGATGGGCGTCAGCATCCGGCCTTTGACCCGGGACATCTTGACCTGAAATTCCCGGTAGGCGGTATCCTCTGTGGAATAGGACGTGGTGTCGGCTGGATCAAGATCAGGGTTGTGCAGTCGTGATCCTATCTGACCGGCAAAGAGAAAGGCTCGGCCGATACCGATGGCACCGATGGAGTCGAGCTTATCGGCGTCAAAGAGGATTTTTGCCTCAGGAGTTTCCGGGTTGGTGGCGCTGCGAAAGCGATGGGCGCGGATACAGTGGCAGATAGAGAGGATATCATCTTCTGGGTAGCCAAGATCTCTAAGGATTGGTTCCGCCATTTCCGCCCCCCTGTCGGCATGGCAGAGTGTTCCACGACTGCGGCTTTCCTGGTTGCGGCCTATGTCGTGCAGCAGAGCGGACGGGGCTAGAATGTCCAGCCGGGCTTTCATGCTGCGGCCAATGGCCATGGCAGTCCGAAAAACCCGTTCACTGTGATCCGGACCATGGGAGCCGCCTTCCTGCAGACAGTAATGCTTACTGATCCGCTGTAGTTTTTTCAGCAGATCACGGTTTGATTTATTTCTGTTCACTCGTTGAAAAATTCCTGCATGAGCCAGCGAATACCGAGCAGCAGCAGTTGTTCGTCGTTACCGGCAAGGGCCTGCAGTTCCATAGCCGTCAGGGGACGGTTCATGCAGATCCTGTCATCGGCCATTTCCTGGCGAAACATGTCCATATTATACAGGGCCAGGATAAACTGGTCGATCTGCGCTTTGGTGGGCCGGAAACCAAAGTGAATACGCGGGTGCTGCAGCAGCTGCATGACAGGATTATTGAACTGGTTGTAACCGGCCAGGCCCTGCTCCTGGAAATATGTTTCGGCGGTCTGTTGCGGATCTTCCTCAAAACCCCGGCAATGGGGTTTTTTCACCAGCACATACTGTTCGGTAACTTTGCCCTGACCATCGCGGGAGGCTCCGCGTCCAACCGGGTAGGCCCGGCATGCACCGGGTCGGTCTTCGTAGACACTGCATCCCTTATCAGTGACGAAAACACAGCTGGCCCGGCCATCATCGACCATGGTCAGATAGCAGGTTGGAAAGATCATGCCCTCTTCCCATTCAATGATAACATATTGCTCCAGAAAGGTACCCGAATGGAGTTTCAGCCTGTTTTTCAGGCGCAGTACATCATAGGGGGTCAGCGTCAGATCAAGTTGTCGACAGCATTCAGTAAAACACGGAACACCGGTATGGCAGGCAAAGCAGAATTTCTCGTCACTGCTAAGAGCGTGAAAATGTTCAGGTAACTCGTTTTTCATATATTTTTTGTGGGTATAAATAAGAAAGGGCAGGCTCTATGCCTGCCCGGAGCTCAAGGTTCATCAGGGTAAGCGCTGCTATCTCTTCTTCAGTGAGAGTAGCGGGCTGGCAATAAAAATTGAAGAATAGGTACCTACAAATATACCGAGGAGCAGGGCAAAGGAGAACTCGTGAATTGCCGAACCGCCCAGAAAGTACAGGGCCGCCAGTACCATGCCCGTGGTCAGTGAGGTGACGATGGTTCTGCCGAGTACTTCGTTAATACTGACATTAATAATAGCAGAGAAGTCTTTATCATGTAATTTTGCCATGTTTTCCCGTATACGGTCAAAGACGACCACCGAGTCATTGAGTGAATAACCGGCCAGTGTCAGTAATGCCGTAACCAGCAGCAGGGTGATCTCCATATTAAAGAGCCAGCAGACACCGAGTACAGCAAGGACATCGTGAAAGGTCGCAGCTGCCGCCGCCAGGCCGAAACTGAAGTCAAAGCGAATGGCAAGGTAGATGAGTACACCAAAGAGTGAGATGACAATGGCCTCAATAGCCTTGTTTCGCAGGACGGCGGAAATGGATGAACCGATCTCCGACTGACTTTCAAGGACAAATCCCTTGTTGCCTTCAATACCGGTCAGGACTTTTGTGATCTCTTCGCCCAGGTGGCCTACGGTGTCCTCTGATTTTTTCATCTTGACGATCAATCGGTTTTCACCGGTGACTTCCTGCAGATCAATAGAACTGAAACCGCTGTTATGCAGCACCGTACGGACTTCATCGAGTTGAAATGGTTTTTCCGCCTTGTACTGCAGCATTGAGCCGCCGGAAAAGTCGACACCGAGATTGGCATCACCCCGCAGGATCTCAACAAAGGAAACCAGCCCCATGATGACCAGGATGGCGGAAAGAGCGAAGGCAAATTTTCTAATGCCCATGAAATCAAAATTGGGTTTTTTAACAAAACGGAGAAATTTCAAGTCACGCAGCTTTCTGGCACTGAACAACCAGTCATAAATAAGCCTGGTGCAGAACAGAACGGCAAACAGGTTGAAAATAATACCAAGGGACAGGGTAACGGCAAAACCCTTGATCGGGCCGGTGCCGAACAGAAACAGGGCCATGGCCGTTATCAGAGTGGTGACCTGGGAATCGACAATGGACCAGAAGGCCTTGTTGAACCCGGAGTCAACGCCTGATTTAACCGATTTGCCCAGCTCAAACTCCTCCCGCATTCGCTCAAAGATCAGGACGTTGGCATCAACAGCCATACCAATGGAGAGAATAATACCGGCAATGCCGGGCAGGGTAAGGGTCGCTCCAAGCATGGCCAGGCCGGAGAACAGGAATAAAATATTTAAGGCCAGGGCAAAGTCGGCAATAATACCGGAGAGTCGATAGTAAATGACCATGAAGATCAGCACCAGCAAGGCACCGAACAGACCTGAGGTCAGTCCCCTGTTAATGGAGTCCTGTCCCAGACTGGCACCGACTGTCAGGTTCTGAATAATTTCAACCGGGGCCGGCAGGGCGCCGACCCGAAGGACAATGGCAAGATCGGTTGCCTCTTCATGGGTAAAACTACCGGAAATCTGGGCTGATCCACCCATGATTTTTTCCCGGATCACCGGTGCGGAACGTACCACCTCGTCCAGGACAATGGCCAGTCGCCTGTTGACATTTTTTTCAGTAACAGTTGCAAAGATTTTTCCGCCCCGACCGGTAAGGTCAAGGCTGACGTAAGGTTCGTTAAAGGTTCCGCCGATTCGTACCTGGGCATTTTTGACCATTTCACCGGTCATCAGCACCTGGCTGTTGAGCAGGATGGGGACCTTGCTCTCCCGTTTGGTCTGGTTATCAATAATACGTTGGAAATACACCTCGGTACCCTTGGGCAGGCGACCCTGCAGGGCAAGGTTGAGCTGTTCACGGGATTCGCCTTCTTTCCAACGGCCGCTTTTGATCGCCTGATCAATGAGCTGGGGCAGGTTAATGCCGCTGTCATCGGCAACCAGTTTAAATTCGAGCTGTGCTGTCTGACCGATCAGGCCCATGGCCCGATCAGGATCCTTGATACCGGGCAGCTGCACCACAATTTCATCTTCCCCCTGGCGGATGATCACCGGTTCCGCCACACCAAACTGATCAATACGGTTCCGGATAATTTCCAGGGACTGGGCCACCGCATTGGTACGGATAAAGTTTATCTCCTCTGTCGTCAGTTTCAGGCTGATTCGGGGAAAGCTCCCCGCCTCCGCCTCCACCTTGATGTCCAGGTTAGGGAAGTCTTCCTTGATGACCTGATTGATGGTGTCTACCGCACCGGTATTGGGCAGGGTAAAAATAATCTGGGTCGGGTCGGGAGAATCCAGCTGTACCGCAGAGATATTTTTTTCAGCCAGCCCCTCTTTCAGGTCCGAGGCCGCAAGGTCCAGTGAGTTTTCAACCGCCTTGTCCAGGTCGACCCGCAGGACCAGGTGCATGCCGCCCTGGAGATCAAGACCGAGTTTCAGCCCTTCCGGTGCCAGGTATGTTTTCCACCAGTTTGGCGTCTCAGCATAAAACGAGGGCACAATGGTCATAATGGAAAAGAGAATAACGGAAACGAGCAGCCCGATTTTCAACTTCAGGTTGGTGTTCATGGATGTCTTCCTGGTTGACGAATAGCGTTTGTTATGCGCACAGGCAGCTATAGAGCTCGTAGTGTCTGTGACAGCTGGTTAGTAACCTCTTCTTGCCGCACGGCAAAACTTAGTGATTATACGACGGAAAACAGTATCATGCAATGGTGAGGGGTGGTTTTTTCAGATTTTGCTGAATTTAACGGGAAAAAAGCAGTGTGGCGGGTGAGCTGATCGACAATAGAAGTGCACGGTGCAGCGCTATATTAACTTGAGATGAAAGGGAAACTACATTTTCCTGTTAATTGCCGCTGCCATGCAGGCGGCACCGAATCCGTTGTCGATGTTGACCACGGCAAGACCGGGAGCGCAGCTGTTGAGCATGCCGAGCAGGGCGGAGAAGCCTCCGGTACCTGTACCGTAACCTATGGAACTGGGGACGGCTATGACCGGTGCCGGAGTCATGCCGGCTACCACCGAGGGCAGGGCTCCCTCCATGCCGGCAATCACGATCAGTACAGCAGCCTGCTGCAGGAGCGCACTATGGGCAAGGATACGGTGCAGGCCGGCAACACCGGCATCGTATACTGTTTCCACCCTGTGGCCGAAGTAGTGCAGGCAGAGGCGGGCCTCCTCGGCAACGGCAATGTCGGAAGTGCCTGCCGTGACAATAACCACGGTGCCTCGACCACTGTCCATGGGGATAAAATCGTCATTGCCGGTGAGCATGCGGGCTGTGTCGTGATAGGTCAGTCCGTCAACACGATCACAGACCTGCATTGCCTTGTCCGGATCAATGCGGGTTGCCAGGGTAACGGATTGTGAGCGAATCATGGCGGTCATGATCTCAATGAGCTGAGCAACGGTTTTATTTTCAGCAAATACAGCCTCGGGCAGACCGGTACGGAGCTGCCGGTGGTGGTCAATCCTGGCTGATTTCAGGACTTCTACCGGCAGGAGGCGTAATTTTTCCAGGGCCTGGTCCGTGCTTAGATCTCCTGCCTGTACCTGCTGGAGGAGTTTTTGCAACTGTTGTGTATTCATGGGCAATAATAATGCTGATAGAGGTTGTTCTCCGGCAAGCCTGCTGGTAAAAGATATTTAATTAAGGTAAAAGGTATACGGTACATGGTGCAAGGTTTAAATTTTTCGCCTTTGCCGTTTTTTATAATCTCGTTCCCGTGCACACGGGAATGCGTACTTTGGGAGAGATGATGGCAAACGATAACCTTCCGGGCTTTATTTCCGCCCTCCTGCAGTCGGACATTTATGATCATCCAGCTGAAAATATCAAGCTGGTTCAGACCCATATCTCATTTGTACTGCTGGCCGGGGATTTTGTTTATAAATTTAAGAAGCCTGTCGACTTCGGCTTTCTGGATTTCTCCACCCTGGAAAAACGGCAGTACTGCTGCGAGCAGGAGCTGATCCTTAATCGGCGTCTCTGCCCGGAGATCTACCTGGGACTGGTCACCATCACCCGGGAGGGGGACGGATTTGCCCTGAACGGCAGCGGTGAAGTGGTGGAATATGGCGTTAAAATGGCCCGGATGCCCGAGGACAGGATGATGGTTAACCTGATCCGGACAGGCCAGGTCGCTCGGGAGCAGATTGATGCGCTGGTTGACGTGCTGGTTCCCTTTTACCGGCAGGCCGACCGCAGTGAAGAGATTGATGGTTTTGGTACTGCAGAGTCGGTTGCAGTTAATGTTTTAGAGAATTTTGAGCAGACAGAAAGCTTTATCGGCGGCGGTGCCGTCAGTCGGGAACAGTTTGAGCGAATTTCAGCCTGGGCAAAAAAGTTTTTAGCACGGAAACAACTGTTCAGTGATCGTATTCAGGGTGGTTATATTCGTGACTGTCATGGAGATCTCTATTCGGCAAATATCTGCCTGGCTGATAAGGTATATATTTACGACTGTATCGAGTTTAATCGTCGTTTTCGTTACTGTGATGTGGCCAGCGATATAGCTTTTCTGGCCATGGACCTGGATTTCACGGCCTGCAGGAGCTGTCCGATTACTGTATTGCTCAGTTTAGTGAGCGCTCGGGTGATCGCGGTCTGCAGGAAATGCTTAATTTTTATAAATGCTACCGGGCGTATGTGCGCGGTAAGATCGGGCTGTTTACAGCAGGTGATCCTGCCGTGGATGAGGCGGTTAAAAAGAGCAGCCTGGAAGCGGCGGCAAAATATTTCAAACTGGCGGAAAGCTATTTATAATATCTGCTCATGAACAGCAAAACCGTTTATGTCTTTATGGGCCTGATCGCCTCGGGAAAATCGACCCTGGCCGAGCTGTTTGCCTCTGCCTGCGGGCTGCCCTGTTACAATACCGACCGGGTCCGCAAGGAACTGGCCGGTCTGGCTGCAAATGAGCGGAGGCCCGATGAGTTGGGGCAGGGGATTTATACGCCCGAGTTTACTGCAAAGACCTATCAGGCAATGCTTGACCGGGCTCGCCTGGACCTGCAGGCGGGGAGCGAAGGTGTGGTACTGGACGGTTCCTACAGTAGACGTGCTGATCGTAAACAGGTCATGCAACTGGCAGGTGAAGAAAACGCGGACACCCTGTTTATTCTCTGTACCTGCCGGGATTTGGAGGTCAAACGCCGCCTCCAACTGCGGGCTGAAGACCCGACGGCTGTTTCGGATGGTCGCTGGGATATTTTTGTCAGGCAGAAAGAATCCTTTGAATTTCCCGATGAGTTACGCGCAGATCAACTGCTGCAGCTTGATACCGAAGCAGAACCTGAACAGTTGTTGGTTATGCTGCAGAGATTAATTAATGCCCGGACTTGACAACTGTAAGCGGGCGCAGCATATTTCCCGCTACCCTTTACCTTTGAACCCTCAACCTTGAATCGACATAATGTATACCAGAATATATTTCCTTCGTTATCCGAAAGAGACCTCGGATCAGCCTATTATCTATCGGCTGGTTAAAAGTTATGATGTGGAGTTTAATATCCTCAAGGCGGATATCCGTCCCCAGCGGGACGGGATTATGGTCCTGGAACTGAAGGGGCAAAAAGAAAATGTGCAGGATGCCCTGGATTATCTGAAGAGCCTGGGGGTAAAGGCGGAGCGGTTGGCAGGCAAGGTCCGCCGGGATGACAAAAAATGTTTTCAGTGCGGTGCCTGTACCGGTATCTGTCCAGTGGGTGCCCTGTATGTGCAGCGGCCGGAAATGGAGGTTATCTTTGATCCGGAAAAATGTACAGCCTGCGGTCTCTGTGTCACCGGTTGCCCGGTTCGGGCCATGGAGGTGTGTTTTGATCCGTTGACGGAAAAAAGTATAACCGTGTAGAAAAAAAAGGGGGAGCATTAATTGCTCCCCCTTTCATTATCACTCCCCAGGTTTCTCGTCGGAACCGAACTGCGTCCATTCCGGCATCTTTACGTCGGGCAGCCATTTGTTGATGCCCCATCTTGGTGGTTCGCCGGCATCAAGTTTGGCTAACAATGCCTCGGCCTTGGGGGCAATGGTGGAGTCCGGATACATGGTCAGAATATACTTCAGGCGATGCTGGGCCTGTTCATATTTTTTGGTCCGGACATAGAACACAGCGACAAAATATTCATGATTGACCAGAAAATCCTGGGCAGCCCTGATTCTGGCCTTAGCCTCCCGGCTATATGGTGAATCAGGATATGCCCGCAACAGGCGGGAAAAGGACTGGATTGATTCCTGGGCCCCGCTTATATCGCGATCAATCCGGTGGGTACGGGCAAAGTCGCACATGCCGATTTGAAACATGACGTAGGGAATGGCTTCGTTGGTGGGATGCCTGTCCTCAAATTCTTTGTAAAGCGTTTTGGCCTCTTCATATTCTTTGCGATAGTAATGACAGTCAGCTGCCTTCAGCTCGGCCAGCATGGCTTGAGGGCTGAAGGGATAGCGGTCAATGATCTCATCAAAGGCCGTCAGCGCTTCTGAATAGTCGCCGACACTGTATGCGTCCATGCCGGTAGCGGCCAGCTCTGCCGCCGGTTCAAATTTTTCTTCTTCGGACTGGGAACCAAAAGACCACGAGCTGAACATGTCCTTCATGGTTGCGCAACCGCTTAGAGACAGACAGCAGGCAACAAGAAGAATACTGAGTACCCTGCGACCGGCAGGAAAAAAAGTTTGAGTTGTCATGAGTTGGTCCTGAGAAAATAGAGACGAAGAATTTCCGGTCATTCTGATCGGTATTTATACCTGATTTCCCAGATAATGCTCTGCGGAAAGTTCTGCAGTGGCCCCTTCACCGGCGGCATTGATAATTTGACGAAAGTTTTTGCTGCGGATATCACCGGCTGCAAAAACACCGGGCAGCTTTGTGCACATCTCGTCATCGGTAATGATAAAACCGTAGTTGTCTGTTTCAAGTTGATCCAGGGGCAGCACCTCATTATTGGGTACCACGCCGATCAAAATAAAAATACCGGTAACAGGCAGGGAAGAGGTAGAGCCATCATTATAACTGATGTTCAGTGATTCGACACCGCCTGTACCACCGACAATCTCGCTTACCCGGGCATTCCAGAGGAAATCAATTTTGTCTTCGGCAAAGGCTTTTTCCTGTAAGATCTTTGTAGCCCGTAACTCATCACGGCGATGAATTACGGTCACTTTGGCTGCAAATTTGGTCAGGTGGAGGGCCTCCTGTATTGCGGTATTGCCGCCACCGACCACGGCAATCTCCTGATCCCGGTAAAACGGCCCGTCGCAGGTGGCACAGTAGGATACACCTTTACCCTGCAGCTCTTCTTCGCCCGGAACCTGAATCTTCCTGGGTTTTGCCCCGGTGCAGAGGATAACGGTCCGGCTGGTTAACCGGTCGCCGTTGTCCAGATGAATGGTCTTGATATCATCTACCAGGTCCAGTGAATCAACTGTGGCAAATTTTTTTTCCAGTCCGAACCGGTCGGCATGAGCCGTCATCTTGTCCATCAGTTCAAAGCCGGTGATGCCCTCTGCAAAGCCCGGGTAATTGTCGACCCAGTCCGTTACCAGGACCTGGCCGCCGGTTGCTCCTTTTTCCAGGAGCAGGGCTTTGAGGCGTCCACGGGCGGCATACATGCCGGCTGTCAGTCCGGCTGGACCGCCGCCGATGATGATAAGTTGGAAATCGGCCTGTTGCATGGATAATCCCTGGAAGAAGAGAGGCAGGATCCCCGGAGGGTATCCTGCCGAAGATGGTGATTATACAGCCTTGTTGATCAGTTCATTGAGCTGGGCTTTTCCCACGGCACCGGTGATCTGGTCAACGATTTCTCCTCCCTTGAAGAGTATGAGGGTGGGGATGGCACGGATACCGAATTTGCCCGGAGTTGCCGGGTTGTCATCTACATTCATCTTGGCTATTACTACCCGACCGTCAAATTCATCTGCCAGTTCGTCGATAACCGGGCCGATGGCTTTACAGGGACCGCACCAGGGAGCCCAGAAATCCACCAGGCAGGGAAGATCGTTCTGTACGACTTTACTGTCGAATTCGCTGTCGGAAACGTGGAAAACTTTGTCGCTTGCCATAATCTGCTTCTCCTTTACAGGTTTTACCTGAGGACGTTTTTTTAATATAAAGGTAGTAATTGAACAGGGTTAAAATTCAATTTTTAATAATCTTCCTATTTTACTCCGGAGCTTGGGCCGTGACAAGAAAAATTTAGTATTATCCTGGTTCAGGTACGGATATGGCAAATATTTTTGTAACTATTCAGCAGTGCAGCCAGGTGCCCGGGCGTTTATTGTAATCGTAACAATGGATCCCCGATAAAAGCACTCGGGGATGACGATTTAATTACTTGTCACACGAGAATACCGTCATTCCCGCATGCTGTTAGCGGGAATCCAGAAATTTTTTACTTAGACGGTGTCAGCACAATATTGGCAGAGCCTGAGGCCTGTAACTGTTCAGATGGGGTGCAGCTGAACAGTTACCATTTTTTTTGCTTTTGACAGAAGAAAAAGCGGCATGCTATACTCTGAAATTTTTGCAGGGGAATAAAATTTTGATGTGCTGTATCGTATAACATATAAAGTAATGGATCAGCTGTTGTGTTGCGCTGCGTCCATACTGAAATACTCAATCGTCAACCGTAAACTGGTGCACTTATGAATACCAAACGTTCAGCTGTTTTATTTGATAAAGCCCGTACTGTCATTCCCGGCGGTGTTAACTCTCCTGTCCGGGCCTGCAAGTCCGTTGGCTGTGATCCTCTCTTTGTTGCCGGCGCACAGGGTTGTATGATAACCGATGTCGACGGCAACGAATTTATCGATTTTGTAGGTTCCTGGGGGCCCATGATCCTGGGGCACTCCCATCCGGACGTGATTAAAGCAATCTGCGAAACCGCTCCCCATGGGACCAGTTTTGGTGCTCCCTGCCCGCTGGAGGTCGAACTGGCCGAACTGGTCTGTGATTCGGTACCGTCGCTTGAGAAGATCCGGTTCGTCAGTTCCGGAACCGAGGCCACCATGAGTGCTGTCCGGCTGGCGAGAGGATATACCGGCAGAAATATGGTGATTAAATTTGACGGCTGTTATCACGGTCATGCCGATTCCTTCCTGGTCAAGGCCGGTTCCGGGATCATAACTCTGGGAATCCCGGGCAGTCCTGGGGTACCTGACGATATTGTAAAAAATACCCTGTCCATTCCCTATAATAATATAGAAGTTCTGGAACAGACCCTGCGCGATGCAAAACTTGATATTGCCTGTGTGATTGTTGAACCGGTTGCCGGCAACATGGGAGTGGTGGTGCCGGAACAGGCGTTCCTGCAGAAATTGCGCGACCTGACAAAAGAGCTCGGCATCGTACTTATCTTTGACGAGGTGATTACCGGTTTCAGGCTGGCCCTTGGGGGAGCACAGGAGCGTTTTAACATTATGCCCGATCTGACCTGCCTTGGTAAAATTATCGGCGGCGGTCTACCTGTGGGGGCCTATGGCGGCAAGGCGGAGATTATGGACAATATTGCTCCGGACGGTCCGGTGTATCAGGCCGGAACCCTGTCCGGCAACCCCCTGGCCATGGCGGCAGGACTGGCCATGCTCAAGGTGCTGCGTGAACCTGGTTTTTATCAGGAGCTGGAGGAAAAGAGCAACTGGTATGTGGAGCAGTTGACAGCCATCACAGCAGATTCACCGGTGCCGACGGTGCTCAACAGAATCGGTTCAATGATGACCTGTTTTTTTACCAGTGCCCCGGTGACGGATTTTGAATCTGCCATGAAAGCAGATACCGAACGTTACGGGCAGCACTTTCGCCAGATGCTTTCAGCCGGTGTCTGGCTGGCGCCTTCCCAGTTTGAAGCGGCATTCGTGTCGGCTGCACATGACCGTACTCACTTGCAAAAAGCACTTGAGATGACTGAATCGTCATTCAAAAAACTGGCGAATATGTAAAAAAATCGTTGCACTTGCCGCATGCCCGTGCTACCTGTTATGCACTTAACTGTCCCATACGGACTTGGGAGAAGAAACGATGTCCAATGAACGCAGGAAAATGTTCCGAGAGCTGGCATCGTACAGCCAGGTCGGAATGACATTTGTGTTCTCCATTTTTATTGGTTTGGGGATAGGCTGGTATCTGGATCATAAGGTGTTTGACGGTCGTACGGTGCCCTACCTGACTTTTTTATTTTTAGGGATCGGTATTGTGGCAGGTTTTAAACATCTATGGGATGTGAGCAGGAAGATATCTGATGAGTGACCGGATAAACAGTGTAAAAAAACAGGATGATACAGGGGTAGCTCTGTTACGAATGATTCAGCTGTTCAATCTGTTTGTCATCATGGTTTTTACCCTTGGCAGCTGGTATATAGTCGACTGGACTCTGGCCCGGTCGGTGTTGATCGGCGGGGTACTGGCAAACGGAAGTTTTTTTCTGCTGAAGCGTGATATTGAGCAGCTCCTTGAGCGGGCTGCCTCCAGTGGAGAGCAGGCAAAGGGCATCAAAATGGAAAAGATAATGTTTTTCCTAAAGTTTTATGCCCGACTTATGGTACTTGGTTTGTTGCTTTTTGTACTGACTACAAAGATCAGTATTAATATGATAGGCTTAGTTTTAGGACTGTCCACGGTAATGCTCAGCGTTGTTATTGTTGTGCTGGCCCGTGGACGGATGATATTTTCAGCACAAAGTTTTAAGGGAGCGTAGGTCATGGAACATCCAATTTTATTTATTTCGCTTATTCTCGACACACTGGGCCTGCCGGTTCCGCATGGGCCGGTTGGAAATACATTGCTCGAGAAACTCTGTGAGCCGTATATGACCTATACCTGGCTGGTCATGGCCTTCCTTATCATCGTTCCCAAGATGACCATGGGTCGTCTGGAACTGATACCCGGCAGCGGTCAAAACTTCTGGGAAGTAATGATCGGCGGCATGATGGACTTCTTTGCCGAGAACCTGGGAGAGAAACGAGCCAAAATGCTGTATCCTATGATGGCAACTTTTTTTCTTTATATCGTTATCGGTAACATGATCGGCCTGATTCCCGGTTTCATGTCACCTACTTCCAGTCTGAATATTACCCTGGCCATGACAATTATGGTCTGGATTACCCACCATGTGCTTGGATTCCGTTATCACGGCATAAAATATTATAAGCATTTCATGGGACCTGTGCCCGTTATGGCGCCATTCATGTTCGTCCTTGAGGTTATTAGTAATTTTGCCCGCCTGCTGTCACTTTCCATGCGTCTTTTTGGTAATATCCTGGCAAAAGAAATTCTCCTTGCCGTACTGTTTATGTTAGCCGGTGCTTATTTTGCCCCGCTGCCTATCCTTTGCCTCGGTGTACTTGTCTCTCTGATTCAGGCGGTTGTTTTTGTTCTGCTGTCCGTCCTGTACTGTGCCTCAGCCATGGAAGACGCTCATTGATATAAATTTACAGACCTATCGGCTGCGATTTTACGGCAGCCTCAAAACAGTTTTAGAGTTTCCGTTTGACGGAGAAGAAGGCCAACTTATATATTTTTTAATTAGGAGGAAGTAAAAATGGACAAGATTCATCTCGCATTGGTATGTATAGGCGCTGCTCATGCTGTAGGATTTGCCGGTCTCGGTGCTGGTATTGGTATGGGTTCCGGTGTTCTTGGCGCCTGTCAGGGTGTTGCTCGGAATCCCGAGGCTAAAGGTGCAATTACCACCACCATGATTCTTGGTATGGCTCTTGTTGAGTCTATTGCTATTTATGGTCTGGTAATCGGTTTTATCCTGCTGTACGCCAACCCCTTTAAAGCAGCACTGCTTGGTTAATACCAACGCGAAAAAAGGTTTTTGTTTCCAACCTTGAAAAAGGCTGCAGCTCTTGCTGCAGCCTTTTTTTATTGGTATGACAGCTGAAATGGAAACCTGTATCTTAAATCCTCAACAGAGTAAAGGCGAGCCTGGTCTTCCCGCAGCCGGTATTCTTGCTGTAAATCCCTCTGATTCCCGCTTCCTTATCGAGTATGCAGAGCATGCAGGCCTGAAGCGACATTTCCTCTTTAACTCCACCCTGTATCGTTCCGATTCACTCTTCCTCGCCGGTCCTGCCGTTGGTGCTCCCATGGCCGTGTTGTGTCTTGAAAAGTTGATTGCCCTGGGCGCGGAAAAAATTATTCTCTACGGCTGGTGCGGTTCTCTGCAGGAGGACCTGCATGGCATGGATGTACTGGTTCCAAGTAGTGGTATATCGGCAGAGGGCACGAGTACCCATTACCGGTCCGGTAAAAACGGTGAGATAACCCCTGATTCGGATCTACGGGATCACCTTTGCCGGGCATTGGCTAAAAATAATATTGCATTTCAGCAGGGACCTGTCTGGAGCACCGATGCGCCCTATCGTGAAACAGAACATAAGGTTGCATCCCTGACGGCACAGGGCGTTTACGGGGTGGATATGGAATACTCTGCTCTGTGTACGGTTGCTGCGTTTCGTGAGGTCCAATTTGCTGCAGTGATGCTGATCTCCGATGAACTTCGAAATCTTCCCTGGAAACCTCTGTATTCCTTTAAAGCCTTTAAAAAACGTTCCCGTGAACTGCTGACCCTGCTCTCTGATGCCGTTCAGGGGGGGGATGTTTAAGGGGCTGTTCCTCATTAACTTTTCCATCCTGTCTGAAGTAATGCTATGAAAAAACTGCATCTTGTAAGTCTTGGCTGTGCCAAAAACCTTGTTGATTCCGAGATGATGCTGGGGAGTCTGGAACAGGGCGGATATAAGGTGGTGCAGGATCCTGCTGCCGCTGATCTTCTGTTGGTCAATACCTGCGGTTTTATTCGCTCTGCCGTGGAAGAGGCTGTGGATGAAATTCTTCGCCTTGCCGAATTCAAGGAGGCGGATCCCGCAAAAAAACTTGTAGTTACCGGCTGTATGGTGCAGCGTTACGCAAGTGAACTGCAGGCGGAGCTGCCCGAGGTGGACCTCTTTGTCGGTATAGATGACGAGGCACGGATTTTTGATTTGCTTGAAGATTTATCGGGGCAGGGCAGGCTCGTGCTGAAGACCCCGTCTACAAGTCTTGTCGACAGTGGTTCACCTCGCAGACTGTCGACCCCATGGTTCCGCAGTTATCTCAAGGTAACCGAGGGGTGCGACAACCGCTGTACCTACTGCATGATTCCCTCTATCAGGGGAGACCTGCGCAGCAGGCCCGTTATTGATCTGGTTGCAGAGGCAGTGGCGCTCGGCAAGGCCGGGGTTAAGGAGTTAACCCTGATCGCCCAGGATTTAACGGCCTATGGTGATGATCTTGATCCCGGCACCAATCTCGTTGTTCTGCTCAAATCATTGCTCACTGCAACCGATATTCCCTGGCTGCGCCTGCTCTACCTTTATCCTGTTTCAACCACTACTGAGCTGCTGCAGTTGATGGCCGACCAACCGAGAATTCTTCCTTACCTTGATATTCCCTTCCAGCATGCCGGTGATGCAGTGCTTCAAAAAATGGGTCGCCGTTACGGCAGGCAGGACCTCGATGACCTGGTAACCGAAATTCGTCAATATGTTCCGGATTGTGCATTACGTACCACCATGCTGGTCGGGTTTCCCGGAGAAACCAGCCAGGATGTAGGAGAACTGCTGGACTGTCTGCAGCGCTGGCAGCTTGACCATGTAGGGGTTTTCCCCTATGAAGATGAAGAGGGATCACCGGCAGCCGGATTTGCCGATAAAGTGGATGACGATGAAAAACAACTGCGTTACCAGCAGGTAATGGAACTGCAGGCAGAGATCAGCAGAAAAAAATTACAGCAGTATGTGGGCCGGGAGGTAGAGGTGCTGGTCGAGGGTTTGAGCAGGGAAAGTGATCTTCTGTTAGAGGGACGAACCCGCTACCAGGCACCTGATGTTGATGGTTGTGTCTATATTAACGAGGGAATCGCCGACCCCGGTGATATTGTGATGGTCCGTATCACCGAGGCGCATATCTATGATCTGGTGGGGGGAATCAGGAACTGATCACCGGCAGGGGAGCGTTGCTATCCCTTCCGGTCTACCCGTTCGCGCAGATCCTTGCCGACCTTGAAAAAGGGGAGTTTTTTCGGTGCAACTTTGATCTTTTCACCGGTCTTGGGGTTGCGGCCGGTATAAGAGCCGTATTCTTTGACCACAAAGCTGCCGAACCCGCGAATTTCTATGGAATCTCCATCGGCCAGCGCATTGCTCATGGTATCGATAATGGTGTTGGTGATGGATGCGGCTTCACGAATCGGCAGGTTGATTTTTTCGGCTAATGCCTCAATCAGTTCCGATTTATTCATGCTGTTTCTCCCTTTTACAGCGGGTTCCGGGCCTTGTTGAGAAGGCGCAGGACCATATTTAGTGACAGTAACCCTTGAAAATACAGGCCTTTTACTTATTCTAATGAAAGTAAATCAGGTATGTTTCTGATTGTAAAGGGTTTTTTTATGAAAAAAGGTTTTTAATATCATTTTCCGTCAAAAAACGATATTTTCCCCGGGCCAGTGTTTCCAATTTCAGCCCTCCATAGGCAGTTCGTTTCAATCGGAGTACATGATGGCCGATTGCCTGAAACATTTTACGCACTTGCCTTTTTTTCCCCTCGTGGATAACGACCTCGATGGTGGTCGTTCCCTTTTTTCTCTGCAGGATACGCAGTCGCGCCGGCCAGGTTTTCCGTCCCTCAAGCATGATTCCCTGCTCAAGCTTTTTCAGATCAGCTGTCCCGGGAAAACCTCTGACAGTAGCCTCATAGGTTTTATTGATCTCATAACTTGGATGGAGGATTTTGTTGGTCAGTGCCCCGTCATTGGTCAGGATCAGGGCTCCTTCACTGTCCAGGTCAAGGCGACCCACCGGAAAAACACGGTGTTTGATGTCAGCCAGCAGGTCCATGACAATAGGTCGTCCCTGTGGATCCGACATGGTGGTTACATAACCGGGCGGCTTGTTGAGCAGGATATATATTTTTTTTTCCTGCCGGACAGGTTTGCCGTCAACGCTTATCTCCACCAGCTTGGGATCAACCTTGCATCCCGGGCGGGTAACTACCTGTCCGTCAACTGCAACCCTGCCATCGGCAATATACTCCTCTGCCCTGCGGCGCGAGCAGATACCGGCCCTTGCCAGAATTTTTTGAATTCGCTCCTTCATTTAAGCTTTTTTCCTGTCAATGGGGATGCTGGAGCGCTGCCGTATCGTAAATGAGAGTGTCATCTCCACTTGGATGGAATAATAGAGGTATACCTGCTGTCCACAAGTTCTTTTGTAGCAGGGTCAACCTCCAGCACATCCGTGTACCAGGGTTTCATGCGGCAGTCAAAGACAATGGGCGGTGTCAGGCCGACGTGGAATCGCTGCACCTTTTGCCGGGCACCATGGATGTCGGCAGCCGGTTCAAAACGGGTGAAAAAGGTCCAGAGAAACTCCTGCAGACTTACGGTCGCCTCTGCAGTAGAATCAACCAGCAGGAGTACCGGCCAGTCGGTAACACCGGACCACCGGGCAAGACGGGAGCCAAGCTCTGCATCGTTGTTGTAACTGTCTCCCTGGACAACCAGGGTCCCGGGCAGAAATACCTTCGGCCGCTCGCAACCATCGGGCAGGCTGCCGGTGAATGCTGTCGGCAGCTGCCGCTGTTTTTCTCTGCCAAGCCCCATCATCATAGCCTTGGACCCCTTGTTCACGGAGGGACCGGTATAGTCCAGCGTATCCTGGGAAACATTGGCAAAGATAAAGAGATCCCGATCCCACTGGATACGTTCCAGTACATGCTGCCAGAGTTTGGGAAAGTCTTCCACATCCAGTGCACCATCTGTAACGATGAGGAACTTGGTCAGCGAAAGCTGCCCCTCACCCAGGATTCGCAGGCCGGCGGCAAAGGCCTCGCGGGGATAGCGGTTACTGACCCGTGCCGCTGCCAGGCAGTGAAAACCGGTTTCACCAAAGGTCTTCAACTGGTGCACTCCGTTCATGACCAGCGGAAACAGCGGTGACAGCAGCTCCTGCAGGAAATCACCGATAAAGTAATCCTCCTGTTTGGGACGTCCCACCACTGTGGCCGGGTAGATGGCATTGTTGCGGTGGTAGAGATGGGTTGTCTGGAAAACCGGATAGTCGTGGGTCAGTGAATCATAGCCGTAATGATCGCCAAATGGACCTTCCGGTCGGCGGATCTTCGGGGGGACGCTCCCTTTGACGGCAAATTCGGCTTCTGCCACCAGCCGATGTCCGCCAAGGGGATCGCGGGACATTGCCAGTTTTTTGCCCTGCAGCAGTGAGGCCAGCATCAGTTCGGGAATGTCTTCGGGCAGGGGTGCAATGGCGGCCAGCATCAGGGCCGGTGGTCCGCCGATGAACAGGGTCATGTCCAGGGGCTGGTTGCGCTGCTCTGCTGCAAAATAATGGTAGCCGCCTCCTTTATGGATTTGCCAGTGAATGCCGGTACTGGTGTCGTCATAGCGCTGGATGCGGTACATCCCCAGGTTATGGCCCCGCCCGTCCGGGTGCTCGGTGTAGACCAGGGGCAGTGTGACAAAGGCCCCCCCGTCCGAATGCCAGGAGGTGAGCATGGGCAGTTCCGTCAGGCGGGACGGCTGCTGCAGGTTTTCCAGGATGGGTGCGGAACGGATATTTTTCAGACCGATTTTCATGGCCTGCCCGGCCAGCGGTTTGGCCTGCCACAGGGTGGACAGGCTTGGCGGCATCAGGTGCTCCACCAGGTTGACCAGGTCTTTGACAAAGTCCAGCGGTCGACTGCCGAATGCAAGTTCCAGCCGGTGATTGGTACCAAACAGATTGGTAACCACCGGAAAAGCTGAGTTTTTTACATTGGTAAAGAGCAGGGCCGGGCCGCCTCGGGCAATGACCCGGCGGTGAATCTCTGCAATCTCAAGATATGGATCAACTTCCGTATCGATAACCAGCAGTTCATTTTCCCGCTTCAGGGTATCAAGGTATTGGCGCAGGTTACAGGTTGGTTTCATGAAGAATAGTGGGATTGGACGGGAAAAGACCGTCAGTGATGATGATCGGGATCAGCAAGAAAAAGCTCGTGGTATTCACCTTCCTGCAGATGGTTGCGTAAAACAGCTGTCAAACGGTCAACAATATCGATTATTTCAGCATCGTCAAGCCGCGGGATAAGGGCCTGCAGCAGCTCATCCCGGCTGAACAGTTTTAAAAAGCCGGCCAGAGACTGTTCGTCGGTTTCCCGGTTCAGACCGAAACATATATCCTGAAAATTTATATCCTGCGCCGGTTGTCTGTTCATCCGGCCAGGACCTTCCAGTTGACTTTGCGGTTTCTCGGGCCGTCAAATTCACAGAAAAAAATACGCTGCCAGGTGCCAAGCTGCAGGCGGCCGCCAACAATAAAAATTGTCAGCGAACTGCCTGTCAATGTTGCCATCATATGGGACGGCGAGTTTCCCTCTGCGTGCCGGTAGGGATATTTTTGTGGTACTATTTCACGAAAAACACCTAACAGATCGTCCTGTACCGCCGGGTCGCACCCTTCGTTGATGGTAAGACCGGCGGTAGTATGGGGATTAAACAGACAGCAGATTCCCTCGCTTACAGTTGAGGAGTCCACTGCCTGCTGCACCTGGTCGGTAATATCCGCAAACTGCATGTGAGCGGAAGTAGAAACTGGAAAGCTGCCGGAATGCATAGCCGCTATTACTGCTGCAGCTGCCACTGTCCATAGTCGTCACGACAGGCAGTGGTGTACGCTTTTTCAGCTTTGCCGTCAATGATTGCCGTTACTTCAGCCTTCCGGCAGACCCGGTTATTGGCACCGGTATAGGCCGGCTGGGGTGTAACCTGGTATTGGGTGCCCTTGTCCGGATTGACCCATGATTCGGTCTGCCCTGAAACGCCGCGTTCGTATACATGGTTGAGCTGTTCACGGTCGTACTTGTCCATCTCGTTGCCGACGATGTATCCCAGCATACCGCCGACAGCAGCACCGATCAGGGTTGCCTCGGTGTTATGACCTATTGCCTGACCAATAATTGCCCCGGCCCCGGCCCCGCCCGCTCCACCAATCTGGGCTTTGTTCATACTTGAGCAGGATGTGAGCAGCAGGATGGCGAGAATTGCCGGGATGTGTATTGCTTTCATAATGTCCTCCATAAATTTTGTCTGAAAATAGAACTACATGGTAACTACTCACGGGGTACGTGATGAAGCTCCACAAACCACCGTACTTGTAATTACTCACAGGGTACTGAAGATTTTCGTTATCAGCCCGGGGCAGCATATCAGTCATACGTAAGCCGGGCTGATCGCGGAGGTAAGCTTAGGGTTCAATCAAAAATAACTTCGTAGAAATGTGTAGACAATGTGGAGTTATTTTTGATTGCACCCTTAGACTCCGAAGATTCGGTACCCTACCCTGCAGGCAGTTACGCTACATGTTTACCGGCATTTTGTCAGCTGTCGGCCGGAAAGTTCTTTGCCCGGCTGAACACCAAGTTTTTTCAGGGCCTGCGCCCGGTTGATCAGGTTGCCGTTTCCGGTAGCCAGCCGAGTCTCCGCCAGTTGCCAGCTTTTTTTTGCCTGGTCAAGGCGGGTGCCGACCTCTGAAAAGGCTTCAACAAAACCGACAAATTTATCATATAAATTCCCTGCCTCTTTGGCAATAGCTAAACCGTTGCGATTCTGCTCGTCCAACCGCCACATATGGTGAATGGTACGCAGGATGGCCAGCAGAGTGGATGGCCCGGACAGTATCACCCGTCGGCGCAT
>WFRY01000273.1 GCA_015486315.1 Desulfobulbaceae bacterium | reverse complement strand
GCTCCAACAGCGCCGGATGCAGAAAAAAACGTTTGTTGAGAGCCTTGCGACCCTGTTGCTCATGCTTCCCCCTGCTGATGAACCTGGTGACGAGCATGACAAAGAAACTGCAGCTGGTGAAACAGCGCAGGCAATGCCGCCCGATGACCCCCTGGCAATGGTGATGCAGGATAAGGGGACGAAACTGCATGAAAAGGAAAGAAAAAACGATCCCTTTTTTATTACCATCGACAACCGGGAAGTAGCACTCAGCGAGGAACTGGCAGAACTTGCTGAGGAAATTATCAGTGACCTTGGCAGCATACCCGATCAGTATATTGCAAGCGCTGCCGGTAAGGCAGGGCAGGGCAGTCCCGGCCTTGCCGGGATCATGCCGGAGGAGGGGGCTGAGTTGTCGGCACCTGTGACCTATGATGAGTGGGATTACCGGCGTTCAGGTTTTCGAAGAAACTGGTGTATTGTTACCGAAAAAGAGGTCCCTGCAACCCGCTCTACTTTTATTCGTAATACCCTGGACAGCTATCACGGCCATATAATCCGGCTGCGGCATCAGTTTGAAATGATGCGTTCCTGTGAGCGTTTTGTCCGTCGTCAACAGGACGGTGATGATATTGATCTGGACGCACTGGTGGAGTCACTGGCTGACACGGCTGCCGGATACCCGCCTTCGGACCGGCTCTTCATTCGCCTTAAACGCGATGAACGGGACATTGCCGCCCTGTTCCTTGTTGATATGTCCAACTCCACCCGGGGATGGGTAGGGAAGGCAATAAAAGAATCCCTGGTGCTGATCTGTGAGGCCATGGAAACCCTGGGTGACCGGTACGGCATTTACGGCTTTTCCGGCATGCGCAGGCTGCGCTGCGAGATCTTTCCCATCAAAAATATCGATCAGCCCTATAATGATGAAGTCCGGGCGCGGATCGGCTCTATTGCCCCCCGAGAATATACGAGAATGGCACCGGCTATCAGGCACATGACATCGATTCTGCAGGAGGTGGATGCAAAAGTACGGCTGTTGATTACCCTGTCCGACGGTAAACCCGAGGATTATGATGATTATAAAGGTGAATATGCCATCGAAGACACCCGGCATGCTCTGATCGAGGCCAAGATGGCGGGCATCCATCCATTCTGTATAACCATTGATCAGCATGCCCATGAGTACATGGCCCACATGTACGGAGAGGTGAACTATATCTTTATTGACGAGGTACGAAAACTACCGGCCCGTATGCCGGAGATTTATCGGGTTTTGACCAGTTGAGTTGAGGGCTCTTGTCTTGACAACTCTCCACTCTATGCAGATTGTAATCGATATGTAAGATTTGTAGATTTTATTATGGTACCGTGCAGGTAATGCAGAAAATGAACATTTTTCTGATTGCCTGCATGCTGAAAGAAACAGTTATCCGGAAGGAGGAGTGCGATGAATGATATAGTTGTCTGTCCGAGTTGCGGAGCGAAAAACAGGATCCCGGTTGAGAAACAGCACCTGACGGCCAAATGCGGTAAATGTGGTACCCGTCTGCCGACCGCGGGCGGCGGTGTTGTTGAACTCAGTGATCAGAATTTTCAGCAGATGGTGAGCACCTCCACTCTGCCGGTGCTGGTTGATTTTTATTCTCCTACCTGTGGTCCCTGTCACGCGCTTGCACCGGTTATCGAACAGCTGGCCGGCCAGTTTGCAGGCCGGGCGCTTATCTGTAAACTGGATACCAGTCGTCATCAGATGACGGCTGCTCAGTTTCAAATCCGCGGTGTGCCCACCCTGATTTTTTTTCAGAACGGCCAACCGGTAGATCAGGTGGTGGGAGCTGTACCCGCTCAGGAACTGGAACAGCGCCTGAACGCTTTGTTGTAAATGATTGTTCTGTGGTACATTCCGGAGCCCGGTCGCTCTTAAACCGGGCCCGGTTGATGATCTGATGCTGATAATCCGCTGCTCTGCCTGTGGACGGAAGCTCTGGCGCTACGATAAGATAGGGCCGGGTGCAGTCCTGCGTTGTCACAAGGACCGGATAAAAAAAATGTTTTCTGCTGTTGTTGGTGATAACAACCGTATTTATTGTAAATGTGGTAAGGATATTGGTATAGACAAAGGCAGGTTTTATAAAATGATTGCAAAGGCCTTTACGTATCGGGGGACCAAGAGAAGGAGCTGACCGGGAAGTGGATGTCCTTCCAGACCTTTTTGGGGCACGGGCAGCAAGACAGATAACGACAGCGGACAGCAGATCATGGAAAATGAAAAGAATACGTTTGAAATCAGTGGCGGGCAGCTGGATTTAATCGATGAAATAGGGGTGGACGAACAGGTTGAAACTACAATAAAGACGATCAGTATATCGAGTATTCCTTCTCCGCTCCGCCAGAATTTCAGACATTTTGTCTCTGACCGGGACCGGGTGCTGTTCCGGGTGTCCTATGCCTCCCTGCAGCAGAGAATGAAAGAGGGCAGGGAGCCGCTGTCCTTTGAACTGGCCGGACCCAGGGAGAATATTTTTTTTGATCCCGACCAGGTACGGGCGGCGGTGGTGACCTGTGGTGGACTATGTCCGGGTATTAACAACGTAATTCGTGCTGTTGTGATGGCACTTTACTATGGCTATGGTGTCCGTTCCATCATCGGTATCCGTTATGGTCTGCAGGGGTTTATTCGCAAATATGGTCACCCGATAATGGAGCTTGCACCTGAACTCGTGGAACGTATCCACGAGTTGGGAGGTACTATTCTGGCATCGTCCAGGGGGCCACAGTCCATTGATGAGATTGTTGACAGGCTGGAACAGTTGAAGCTGAGTATGCTGTTTCTAATCGGCGGGGATGGAACCTTTCGGGCCGGTAAAAGAATTGCTGCTGAAGTTGAGCGGCGTGGTCTGAAAATATCCATTGTTTCCATTCCCAAGACCATCGATAATGACATCTATCTGGTATCAAAAACTTTTGGTTTTGATACTGCCGTTGAAATGGCCTGCCAGTCCATCAGGTGCGCGCATACCGAGGCTATAGGCTGTCCTAACGGCATAGGGCTTGTTAAGGTAATGGGGAGGCATTCAGGCTTTATTGCCGCTGCCGCCACCAATGCCCTGCGGGAGGTTAACTACTGTCTGATTCCGGAAAGCGATTTTGACCTGGAAGGGGAAAACGGCCTCTTGAAAACAGTGGAGGAACGGCTGAAAGTTCGCGGTCATGCCGTCGTTGTCGTTGCAGAAGGTGCCGGTCAGAAGTATGTCACCGGTGCCCTCAAGGAACAGGACATTTCAGGTAATATCAAACTTGGAGATATAGGCGTTTATCTGCGTGACTCTTTTCGGCGATATTTTAATGAAAGAGGGATGACGTCCTTTGTCCGTTATATAGATCCAAGCTATATCATACGCAGCGTACCGGCAAACGTTGATGACAGCCTCTACTGTGCCAATCTCGGCCAGAATGCCGTGCATGCCGCCATGGCCGGTAAGACGGCTATGATGGTGAGTCTCTGGAATGACAAGTATGTGCACGTCCCGATTGTTTCAGCCATTAAACGAAGCAAAAAAGTAAATCTCAACAGTCGATTCTGGCATAGTGTCCTGGAGTGTACCGGTCAGTGTTCCCTGAAAAATCAGGGATAAATGATGAGTTGCGGAATCTTATCTCGTACCCCGTGAGCAGTGACGATAAGCATATAAGCATACCCGGGCTGCAGTTATGACTGCAGCCCGGGTGCCTGTCATTTAACCTGGCTTAAAAATGGAGTTTGAGCCCGACGTTACCGGTAAACCCGCTGGCATCAATGTCTTCGCCGATTTTTCTGTCGAGTTCTGCAGCCCGGTAAATCGCCTCACCAAAGAGTTTGATAAGCGGAATCCCCAGGTTAACATCAAGTCCCAGTCCTACATAACCACTCACCTTGGAGTCGATATCAAACCTGTCGGAATCAACATAAATATATGAGACTCCGCCAAGAAGATATGGATCTACGGATGCGGACGGCAGGATATGAACCTGCAGCCCTAAATCAAAAGGTGTCAGAGTAAGGTCTCCATCGCGACCTATATCGTTATTTTCAAATCCATAGGCCCTGCCGTCAAGCCTGAGATGCTCGGTGAAAAGGGGCAGGCTCAGACCAAGGCCGCCGCCCCATACCCCATCGCTGTCTTTCTGATCCCAGTAACTGCCGAATCCGTACAGGTCAATGGCAAAGGCACTGGATCCGGAGAGTGAGATGAGCAGGACAAGAGATAGAGAGAATATCTTGATTTTTTTCATTGTTTTCCTTGTGTTGTATAGGTTTGTTATCAAAGGAGTTTATTTCCCGCCAAGGTCGAGCAGACGTTTCCAGAAAAACTGGATTGATCCCTTTGGTTCCATATGCTGTGGCTCATTTGCAATGGTGCGGGCCAGCGTATCAAAGGCCATGCTGCTTTTTGAAGTCGGGAAGAGATCCACGATGACCTGTTGCTGTCTGACGGCATCAACCATCTGGCGATCATTCGGGATGCTGCCCAGATAATCTATGGAGATATCCAGGTATCGGTCGGCCACCATGGTCAGTTTGCGAAAAACCTGCAGCGCTTCATCTTCACTGCGAATGCAGTTGACGATCAGATTGAAATGTTTTTCATGATACTGGCTGGACAGGAGTTTCATCAGGGCATAGGCATCGGTGATGGCTGTCGGCTCAGGTGTGGTGACCACCAGAATTTCCTGGGCTGCAGTATTGAAGTAGGTGACATTTTCTGAAATTCCGGCCTCGGTATCAATGAGGACGATATCAAAATCATTGTGCATGGAATCCAGGGCATCCAGCAGCCTCATTTTCTGACGTGAGTCAAGGCGGGTAAAACGCTGCACACCTGATCCTGCAGGCAGGATCTTTATACCTTCCGGTCCATCTGCCAGAATTGAATCCAGTTCCATTTCTTCTGAAAAGAAATGGGTCAGATTCTTCTCCGGTGCCAGCCCGAAGACCACATCTATATTTGCCAGGCCAAGGTCCGCGTCCAGGATGAGAATCCGTTTGTTCATCCGGGCAAGAAGTACAGCGACATTTGCCACCACGGCAGTCTTGCCTACCCCTCCTTTGCCGCTGGTTACGGCAAGGACCCGGGTAGTCGGTCGCGGGCTGGTACTTTCTTTATCCTGATCAAACTTTTGCTTTGGCATGGTGCTTTTTGAACGCTGGGTTATTGAGGGGCCGGCCAAGGTAAGCGCTTCATTAAGCACATACTTGACTTGATAACACCTCGGAATATAAGTGCTTCAGGAACGTCCTGCTGTGCGTGATCAAGTCCCCCGATTATACCCCTGTATATCGGGGGACTTGATCACGTGCAGCAGGACGTTCAAAGAGCGCTTACGGTCAAGCGGAAAGATATTGCTGTTATAAGCCATCCTGTTCATTTTCATCAATAATGCAACAACCTTGCCATAAAGGTGCTGCGGTTGTAATTAATAGAAAAAATTGCCCAGGTGGTTCTTGCTGAACAGTGGCGGGGAAGAATATGGATGGTGTTATTTCTCTGAAGTACAGTAAGTTAGCTTTGTAACGTATATTGGCTGCCTGACTTTTGTGCAGGGTAAACGGATACTGGCGGAAATGGTTGCAAGCGGAGTAGGGGAGAGCTGTGTCAATATTCCGGCACTGGAGAGGCCAGGAGTGTTGGAAGGAGGCTACTATTTCTGCAGAGAGTAGATTCTGGTTATTATAATCCCGGTATGACCCTCTACCTGGACGAACTTACCTCGCGCAACGAGCCGATTGTCTACAAACAGTTCCAGTGGTCCCGGAAATTTTTCCAGGTCGAGGAAGGAGCCCTTTTTTATCTGCAGAAGTTCCTTTTCCCCTGTCTGGCCGGATGTGAATTCTACTTTGACCCGTGCCGGATCCACGGGCAGGGAATTGATACTGTTGTCCGTTGAACCTGTACCGGGTTCAGGATCAAGAGGTGCCAGCAGTTCGCTGATTTCTTCTTTTGATAATAACGGCTTCATACCCTTTACCTGTATTCTTTTTCCGTCACAGGTCCTGCATGTTTTTCTTTTTTATCTTTTCCAGCAGGGTGGTGCGTTTCAGATTTAAAATTTTTGCAGCCTCTTTTTTGTTGCCGTCGGTCATCTGCAGGGCCTGCCGGATGAGCTGGGTTTCAAAATCATTGACCAGGGCCTTGAAGTCAACCCCTTCATCCGACCATATTGTGCCATTTTCCGGTGCGGGAGTCGAAAAAAGCGATAGCTGTTCCGGTCCCGGGATCTGTTCGTCCGTCTGCTGCATGCAGGAAGATTGTAATGGGGTGTTGTCCGAGGCTGACTGATATTTTTCCGGAAGATCAGTCAGCCTGACAGTGGCGCCGCCGTACAGAACCGTCATGTGCTGGACAAGGTTTTCCAGTTCGCGGACATTTCCCCGCCAGTTACAGGAAAAAAGGGCCTGCATTGCCTGGTTGTCAAAGCCCTGCAACGGTTTTTTTCGTTGTCGGCCGATATTTTTTATAAAGTGCTTTATCAGCAGGGGCAGGTCATCCTTACGTTTACGAAGCGGGGGAATATTGACCGGGATAACACTTAGACGGTAGTAAAGATCTTCACGGAAACGTCCTTCCTCCACCATCTGCTCCAGGTTGCAGTGGGTTGCTGCTATTATCCTGACATCCACCGGTATGGGCTTCAGGCCGCCCACCGGTTCAAATTCTCTTTCCTGAAGAACCCGCAGCAGTTTGGCCTGCAGAACCGGTTTCATATCACCTATTTCATCAAGAAAGAGTGACCCGCCGTCAGCATACTCAATGCGACCGATTTTGGCGTTAGCCGCCCCGGTAAACGCACCCTTTGTGTGTCCGAACAGCTCACTTTCAAGGAGTTCATCGGGGATTGCCGCACAGTTAACCGGAACGAAATTATTTTTTACCCGCGGACTGCGGGCATGAATGGCCTTGGCAACCAGCTCCTTGCCGGTGCCTGATTCTCCCTGGATAAGAACCGTACTGAGATCATCCTCGGCAAGCTTTGTGATAAGCTCGAAAAGACGTCTCATTTGGGGACAGTTTCCGATAATTCCCTGAAATATACGATCTGTCATAGGATTTGCGGGATGAGCTGCCTGCCCGGCTTTGTCGGTTATAATCGAGGAAGAAGCTTCTTCCTGTACCGGCATCACAGGAAAGCTGGAAGCTTCATTATTTTACTTTTCAGCAGTTCAAGAAAAGAATAGCATACTCTTTATGGCTAAAACAAGTAGCTTTCCGAGCAAGTGTCATTTTATTGACTATTGTATTTGTGGTTTGTTGGATAGAAAAAAATTTTTCTTATGAGTGCTGTTTAATCATTTTTTTATGGGCATTGGTAACCTGATGAATAAATTTTTTATGCTGCTGATTCTGTTGTGTTTTTTCCCTCTTTCAACGGCGTATGGCTGGGGTGGATATGTAACCAAAGTACTTGACGGTGACAGCTTTCGGGTCAGGAAGGGGAGCGAGACTGTTGAGGTTCGTTTGTACGGAGTTGACAGTCCTGAGTGGGGTCAGGCCTACGGGAACAGGGCAAAACGGTATTTAAAGGCGAAGATCAACCGGAGCGCAGTAAGCGTATCTCCAAAAGATGTTGACCGCTATGGAAGAACCATTGCCCTGGTCAGCAGTTCCGGGCTGTTGCTGAACAGGGAGTTGGTCAGGGAAGGTCTTGCCTGGATGTATCCAAGG
>WFRY01000272.1 GCA_015486315.1 Desulfobulbaceae bacterium | reverse complement strand
TCAGTGTGCAGTGATTACAGCCTGTTGTGCTGTTACTGATAACTGAACACTGACAACTGATAACTTTTGCAGTGCTATATAAGTAACTTAATGTCTAAATAATTGCCATTTTTATGGATACATTTACGATGTCTGGAATACAGATCTTGTTAAATATTTCGTAACTGCTCACGGGGTACGTGATGAGGCTCCTCAAACCATCGTAACCGGCAGTTCATCTTCAAGTAAGACCAGGTTATCACGATGAATCACCTCATCGCTGTCTTTAAATCCTAAAATTTTCTCAATATCAGCACTTTTACATCCCTTGATCTTTTCAATATCAGATGAAGAGTAGTTTATCAAGCCTGCTGCAACAACCCGACCGTCCGGACAACGACAGTGCACCGGTGCTCCGACCCTGAACCGGCCCTCGACATTGACGATTCCGGAGGGCAGCAGGCTTTTACCGTGTTCCCGAATAGCTCTGCAGGCGCCGATATCCAGATCAAGGTAGCCGGATGGGCGCAGAACGTAAGCAATCCAATGTTTCCGGCCCTGCATTTTTTCATTGGCCGGCAGAAAAAAAGTACCCACCTGCTTGCCTGAAAACAGTTCCTGAAGAATTTCCTCATTATGGCCGGGTCCGATAAAGGAACTCCCACCGCAGTTCGCCACCATTTTTGCGGCCCGGATTTTGGACTGCATGCCGCCGGTGCCGAGCAGACTGGCAGTATTACCCGCCATGGCCTCTACCTCTCGATCAACCCTGGCAATGGTGTATACGGCACGGGCACCGGCATCTGCTGTCGGATTTGAGGTACAGAGTCCATCAACATCCGTCAGCATGATATACATATCAGCACCGATCATGTTGGTTATCAGGGCGCCCAGGGTATCATTATCTCCGAAACGCAGTTCCTGGACGGACACCGTATCATTTTCATTAATGATCGGCACAACCCCGAACTCAAAGAGGGTAAGAATAGTATTACGAACGTTCAGGTAGCGGTCACGGTGAGCAAGATCGGCATGGGTCAGCAGAATCTGGGCGACTTTCTGATCATGGACGACAAATGACTGTTCATAGGCCTGCATGAGCAGCCCCTGTCCCATGGCAGCCAGTGCCTGTTTGACCTTGAGCTCCTCATTATAGCTGCGATGGACCCCAAGCCGTCTGCGTCCGGCTGCAACAGCTCCGGAGCTTACCAGAATAACCTCTCGACCTGTCGAACAGAGAAAGGAAATCTGGCGGGCAAGGTTGGCAATAACCGCAGGATTCAATCCGTCCCGACCGGTCAAGACAGCGCTGCCCACCTTGATCACGACCCTTTTTGCCTGATCAAAGAGCGTCTGCCGGTAGAACAGGCCTTCCCGACGATCAAGCTGAAAGGTCATGACTTCCCCGACTCCCGCTGCTCTTCAAGAATGTCGGCAAGCCGGTCTTTCAACCGGTCAATCCCCATATTCTCCAGAGCTGAAACAGCAAGAAAATCAAGCCCCCTGTCCGTAAACATCGCCTCAACCTCCGCCAGTCTATCTGCGTCTATAGAGTCAATTTTGTTCAGCACTACCAGATGAGTACGCGCCATTAACTCCTCATTATAGGCCTCAAGCTCAGCGGCTAAAACCTCATAATCTGCAAGTGGCTGATCCTCATCACCGGAGGCATCAATGACATGCAGGAGAATGGTTGTCCGTTCCACATGACGCAAAAACTGGTGGCCAAGCCCGATCCCCTCACTGGCACCTTCTATCAAACCGGGAATATCGGCAATTATACAGGGCTCCATGTATTTAAACTGAAGGACTCCGAGCTGGGGAGCAAGAGTGGTAAAGGGATACGGTGCCACCTTAGGATTTGCAGCTGATAATTTTGACAACAGGGTGGATTTACCTGCATTGGGCAACCCGATAAGACCGACATCCGCAAGCAGCTTGAGTTCAATCTTGAGCCACAGCTCCTCTCCGACCGTACCGGGCGTTGCCTTTCTGGGTGCACGATTGGTGGAGGTCGCAAATCGGGCATTTCCGAAACCGCCCTTACCGCCCCGGGCTGCAGTAAACTGATGGCCCGGCTCAACAAGATCAGCCAGGACCTGTCCTGTTTCCGCATCCTTGATGACCGACCCGGGAGGTACAGGAACTATGATGTCTTTGCCGCCACGGCCGTGCTTGTCGCTCCCCTGACCGTTGCCGCCGCGATCGGCCTTGAAATGAGACCTGTAACGAAAATCAATGAGAGAGTGCTTTCCCGGATCAACAACCAGGTACACGGATCCGCCTCGTCCGCCGTCACCCCCGTTAGGGCCGCCTCTGGGCACAAATTTTTCCCGCCGAAAGCTGACACAGCCGTTACCGCCGTCACCAGCCTTGACAAAAAATTTTACCTCATCAACAAAACCCATTTTCTATGCCATATTACCTTGAAAGGTGAACAAAAAAAAACTCGACACCAATTAGATTGATGTCGAGTGGACAGCTTCGCCTGCAAACACGTTGCAGCCGGAAAGTTCCTGAACTTTTCCCGATATCGGGCAAGAGGTCAGGCAGCGGGATAGACGGATACCCGTTTACGTCCCTTACCGAAGGCTTCAAACTTAACGACACCGTCTACCTTGGCAAACAGGGTATAATCGCGACCGCAGCCGACGTTTTCCCCAGGATGAATTTTAGTGCCCAGCTGCCGGACGATTATACTGCCTGCGCTTACATTTTCGCCTGCATAGCGTTTTACTCCACGCCGCTGTCCGGCACTGTCACGACCGTTTCTTGAACTACCACCTGCTTTTTTATGTGCCATGCCTGTATCTCCGAATATATAACTGAAAAAAATTATGCTGTAATCTCTTCAATGGCAAGAGCAGTGAACAGCTGACGATGACCACGGAGGACACGGTAGCCCTTACGTTTTTTCTTTTTAAAGACAAGGACTTTCTTTTCCTTACCCTGCTCGGCAATCTTGGCGACAACCCTGGCACCGTCAACCACGGGCTGCCCGACCTTGACATCTTCTCCATCTGCAACAAGCAGTACATCGGAGAGTTCTACGGTATCACCAACTTCGCCCTGCAATTTCTCAACACGAAGTATATCACCAGCTGCAACCTGATACTGCTTGCCGCCGGTACGAATTATAGCATACATACATGTCCTCCAGTATGATAAAAAATCAATTTCATTATTTTCAGCGAAACGTATAAATAAACTACACAACCTCTTCTTCTGTCAAGGATAAAAATACTCTATCGGCCGGTTATGCAGCAATTTACTGTTTTTTTTAACCGGGCTCAAAGAAAAGATGAGCAATCGGTTTTTCTTGATAAAATAAGTACAGTACTTTAAAGTTACCCCAGTATTCATATTTTTTCGGCAGGCAACCTGACTTAACGTGCTGCCCTGACCGAAATTCAAAAGGCCCTATGGCCAGGCACCCCTGTTTTCCGGAGGAAAAAAATGCAGAAATACGAATGTCCATGCGGATACATCTATGACCCTGAAGAAGGTGATGTTGAACACGGAATTGATCCCGGCACCCCGTTTGAAGATCTGCCGGATGACTGGGTCTGTCCAAAATGTCAGGCTGAAAAGGAGTATTTCTTCGAGGCAGACTGATCTTTTCCTGCAGCAGATGACCGCAGCAGTTCCCGGGCCGGTCATCTGCTGCGGGTCAATCGGCTATTATTTTCTGTCCTAAGGGTGTAATCAACAATAACTTCACACTCTGTGTAGACACATTTCTACGAAGTTATTCTGACCGAACCCTAAGCTGCCTGTACATAAATCCTGCCCGGTATCAGGCACATCTTTTTCTTTTATTTTCCGACGTTATTATACGAGGTATTTTATGCTTTTTTCTGTTCGCACGATTGGATTTGCCGTTGTTCTGCTCCTTTCGATCTGCCTGTCCTTTCCCCAATCCAGTGCCAGGGCCTCGGATTTGTCTGATGCTCAATCTCTGGTCTTAAAGAGTACTGCTGTTTTCAAGAGCTTTATGTCCGACTCCAACATGAGCTGGTTTCACAAAAATGCCTACCGCGCCCGGGCATTTTTTATTGTACCCCAAATGCTTAGAGGTGGTTTTATCGTCGGTGGATCCGGCGGGTCCGGGGTGGTGCTCAGCCGTGATCAGAAAACCGGGGTCTGGAGTTATCCTGCTTTTTATACCATGGGTTCTGTTTCAATCGGCCTGCAGATCGGTGCAGACGCTTCCGAAATTATCCTGATGGTCATGACGGAAAAAGGCCTCAACGCCATGCTGTCTACCGAATTTAAGCTTGGTGCAGATGTAGCTGTGGCAGCCGGTCCTATCGGGGCTTCCGCCAAGGCCCAGACAGCAGATGTACTCGCCTTCGGCCGTTCCAAGGGGGCTTTTGGCGGTGTCAGCATTGAAGGGGCGGTCATTGCACCTCGTGATAAATGGAACAGCGCCTATTACGGCCAGCCGGTTGGTCCGGTTGAAGTGCTTATCAAACGATTGGTGAAAAATCCCCAGGCAGATCCACTGCGCAAGGCCATGCCGGCTCCGAAACCGACTCAGGTTAAGTATCTGGGCTCATAATTGATGCACTACTTTTTCAACCCTGATTCTCGGGAGGCGGAATCTGCTGTCTCCTGAAAACAGGGGATGGAGCAGAGGTAACCATGCAGAGTAAATTATTTCATGCCGTTTTTGTATTTCCCCTGCTCTCTCTTTTGACTGCTGCAACTGTTCTTCATGCCGGTACCATAAATCAGTGGTTGGACCAGACTATTTATGTGCCACTGTACTCCCACATTTATGCAGATGATCGGTATAAAGATAAACCTTTTGCTCTCACCGCTACTCTGTCCATCCGAAATACCGATGTACAATCCGGTTTTATACTGGACACGGTGGACTATTACGATTCAGAGGGGAAAAAACTGCGCAGCTATCTTAAGGGGCCCATTGCTATTAAACCGCTGGCATCGACACGGTTTATTGTCCGGGGGTCCGATAAAGGCGGAGGTTCTGGGGCTAAATTTCTTATCCACTGGCATGCTGAGAAGCCTGTTTCCGAACCTATCGTTGAATCTATTATGATCGGCACCCAGCTGCAGCAGGGTATTTCCTTTATTTCTCCAGGCCGTGTTATTGACGGCACCATCAGCAAGCAGGCTCAATTATGATCCGTTATTTCCTTTACCTGATCCTCTTTTTTTATCCGGCCCTCATCCTTTCCTCCTGTGTCCAGAGTGGATACAACACTGAGACTGCTGTTGCCGCCGGTCCGGACGTTTTAAGAGTCGGCATAACCACAAATGCCCCGCCCATGGCTTACAGAAACAGGGGGAAGATAATCGGTCTTGAGGCGGATTTTGCCAGAGGTCTGGCAGAGTTTACCGGCAGAAAGCTGTCATTTGTCGAGCTCAAGTGGAAGGATCAGATTCCGGCCCTGCTCGCTGGCAAAACCGATATTATCATGTCCAGCATGACCATCACCAATGCCCGCAACTACCGGATAGCGTTCTGTAATCCCTACATGATCAGCGGACAGGTCTCCCTGGTGAGACTGCCGGAGATGTACCGTTTTCAGAACGGCTTTACCGACCTGCTGAACCCTACCGTCAAGATCGGAACCGTACACGGTACAACCGGCTCACTGCTTATTCAGGAAAAAATCGCTACTGACGGGAAAAAACGTTATTACAGTTTTGAAACCCCGGAGCAGGGCGTCCAGGCCTTACGGACAAAAAAAATTGATGCCTTTGTCTATGACCTGCCCATGAATTTTTATTTTGCAGCCCAAAATGAGATCAATGGTCTGGCCCCTGTTACCAT
>WFRY01000271.1 GCA_015486315.1 Desulfobulbaceae bacterium | reverse complement strand
TTTATATGAAAGTGGAGTTCAAAACTCCAGCTATTGCATCACTTTCATCGTTCGTTGTGGCTGTGACCCAAAATTTGGTCCAGCCATGCCGGTTACTCCGGCAGCTCAATATGTTCTTCAGCAACCAGCTTGTTTATCAGGAGTCCGGTCATGATCTTGGGATAAAAGTAGGTAGACTTGTGGGGCATGACCTCACCGCTGTCCGCCACACTTGTTACCTGGGAGACACGGGTGGGATTGAGCAGAAAGAGCAGCGGGGTGTGACCGTCTTCAAGCACGCTCTTCTTCACCGCTGCATCAAGGGCCGCATCAGGATCACTGAAATAGCCGACCAGTTCCTCTTTCACGCACTGCTCATGGCTGAGACCGAGATAACCGGAGATAAGCAGGTCGGACAAGACAACTACATCCAGGGTCTTCAAGACCTCCGGCTTCTCTGCAAACACACCTTCTTCACCAGTGAATCCATCCTGCAGACGCAGGAGAAAGGCCCGGTCCTCTCCGGCATGATACACACCAAATGCAGGCATCCCGGTATCCATTTCCGCCTCATCCATCCTGTTCAGGACCTCTGCAATCAGGGTCTCACGGGAACCGGTGGTCACCTCGGAAACCGATAAGCCCTGCCCCATCTTCTCCGCCAACTGCTCCGCACTCATTGCACCGGGCCAGTTCACAAGCCTGTGGGTAGGCAGTACGGACAGGCCGGCATCTTCACTGGCACAGAGGTACATCATGATATAGTTATAGGGACTGTCTGCGGGCAGATCCGAACGTTCGGCGGCACGCCTGCGGCAGTCAAGAGCAGTGGTATAGCGATGATGACCATCGGCAATATAGACGGGTTTACCGGCAAAAAACCGATGAACACGGGCCAGGGCATCGTGATCCGTAATCCGCCACAGGGTATGGACATTGCCGTTATGGTCCTCCACCCGGTACACCGGTTCCGACTCGCGCCTCTTTTCAAGCTCGGATATAACCACTGATTCCGGATCCGAATAGATGGAAAAAATCTGACTGAACTGGGCCCGGCACTCCTCCATCAACTCCAGACGATCACTGATCACCCCGGCAAAGGTCTTTTCATGGGGTTTGACAATACCCTCGGAAAACTCGGCCAGGCCGACCAGGGCAACCAGTCCCTTGCGGGTCATTTGTTTACCTGACGGGTGCGTGTAATCAATATAATAGAGATAAATCGAAGGCTGCCCATCCCGAATGAGAACCGAATCTTCCTGCCAGGCCTCAAAACGGCCCCGGGCACGCTGGTAACGGCCGTCATCTTCCGTATCGTCCTGGGAGGTATTGCGCAGGTCCAGATTGATCATGGAGTATGGATTTTTCTCCAGAAGTTCTGCGCCGGCCTCAACACTGATCACATCATAGGGCGGAGTAACGACATCCTCTAAACGTGCTATTTTCTCCGGGTTGTAACGCACCCCCCGAAACGGGGCAACAACAGCCATAAATTAATCTCCGAGGCTCTGGTAATTTTGATATACTGTACTATACTATAGAAAATTTGCAGGATACTATCAGATGCAGACTTGGACTGTTTACCACTATCCCTGAAGGGGATGCAAGAAGGTTTTGGAAAACCGACAACTGCGCTGTTAAAACAAAATACATAATATAAGGATCCCATGATCGATATTTTTATTAAAACCCATTTTTCCGGCGGCCACCATTTACGGAACTATCCCGGTAACTGCGAGCATCCGCACGGTCATAACTGGAAGGTCAAAGTCACGGTTCGGGCCGACACCCTGGACGAACTGGGCATGGGCATAGACTTCAAAACTCTGAAAAAACATGTGAACCGGGTTGTTGACGAGCTTGACCACTGCGATCTGAATCAACATCCGGCCTTCCTTGACCGCAACCCGTCGTCGGAACACATTGCAATGTTTATCTTTGACGAACTGCAGGACGAACTGAAGACGAATCGGCACCGACTCCTTTCCGTACAGGTCAGGGAAACCGATTCCAGCGGCGTTATTTATTCAGGTGGCTGACCGGTTACGTATCTCAGAGCTTTTTTACTCCATCCAGGGGGAATCCACCCGGGCCGGACTGCCCTGCGCCTTTATCCGGCTCAGCGGCTGCAACCTGCGCTGTACCTACTGCGATTCCCGCTACACCTGGGATGAACCGGGCCAAAAGATGACTACCGGCCGGATAACCGACTGGCTGAAAGACTTTCCCGGAGTTATGGTGGAGATCACCGGGGGGGAACCGCTGCTGCAGGAAGCTGTCTATCCCCTGATGGAAGAGCTTCTGGCAGACGGACACGAGGTGCTGATAGAGACCAGCGGCAGCATGAATATTGAACAGGTCCCCCCGCAGGTCGGGGTGATAATGGATCTGAAATGCCCGGGTTCGGGCATGATGGACAAAAACGACTGGCATAATCTGGCAGCCCTGCACAGCCGCCGAAAGCTGGGCAGCCGGGATGAAATCAAATTTGTCCTCAGCTCTGTCCGCGACTATACCTGGGCCGGCAGAATAGTCAGAGAACACAGGCTTGCCGACCTCGTTCCGGTCCTCTTTTCACCGGTCATTGATCAACTGGCCCCTGACCTGCTTGCCCGACTGATCATGGAAGAACAACTGCCGGTCAGACTGCAGCTGCAGCTGCACAGCCAGATCTGGCCGAATATCAAACGGGGCGTATAACAACACCCCTTGAACCCATAACCGTCAAGACAAGAAAAATATAATAGATATTTCAAGTAATTGTACAGCGTAGGAGCCCGCCCCCGCGGGCGATTGGTGGCAGAAACATCAACCTGACGCATATTAATCGCCCGCAGGGGCGGGCTCCTAC